>NZ_RAWQ01000069.1:0-41882 GCF_003668965.1 Corallococcus sp. AB030 | reverse complement strand
GCCCCTATTCGCGCTCGACTTGCATGTGTTAGGCACGCCGCCAGCGTTCGTTCTGAGCCAGGATCAAACTCTCCAATTGTATTCTTGGTTTGCTTGAACCGGCGTTCCCCGAGACCCGGCTAAGGAGCCTCGGCTCGCTGATTCGTCGGCACTTCCCTCTCGCTGCGCTTTTCAGCGCTGCTCTTGAGGTGAAGCGCCCTCAAAAAATTGACTGCGGGTTTCCGCAATCCATTACTGCTTGGGCTTGCTATTTGGTTTTCAAAGACCGAGCCGCTTGTCTTGCTTCGCGACTTTTGCTACCGTCTACTTCGTTGCTGGTTTTGCTTCAACCAGCGGGGTTGCAGCTTCTATTTCAGTTCGCATTCAGCGTCAACTTCGCTTTTTGCGTCCTGCGGGCTGCTTCGAAATTCATCGGCGCCGTCCAGTGACTTCCGCCGTTTCTTTCCGAAGGGGAGCGGCTTCTACTTCAGCGCCGTCCTCCCTGTCAACCGCTTGCTGTCAGCTTTCCTCACCGCTTTGCGTCCGTTGTGTTGCCTTCCGGACCGCTGCTTCCTCGGTGGGGCGCGGCTTCTATCTCTTCGCCGCGTTCGCTGTCAACTCGCTTGGTTGACTGCCCTATTTTCTTTTCGGTGCTGCTCTCTCCCCGAAGTGCCTTCCGCGCCAGTGCGCGGGCTTCGAGGTGAGGGGCGCGGCTTCTACCACCGCCGCATCCTGTGTCAACCGTTCGACCGCTGCTTCTACTTCCCGATCTGCTCCGCCTCCCGTGAGGCGGCAACCCGCTCCGACACCTTCAACGCCCGCTGATCGACTGCCCTGCTGCGGCACCATCTAAGAATCGGTTCGGAGAATGTCAACTTCCCGTCACCGATGAGGCCGACTGCGCCTCCCCCCCGTTTCTGCGTCGCCCAGGTGCCATCGGAGTGGCGCCTGCGTGTCGCCGCGAGGTGGGCGGCTTATCCATCAGGCGATCGGCCAGCGCAAGAAATTTGATGCAGACTGCCGGCGCGGTGCGACGTGGTGGAGGGGGAACCCGTGGGGCGGTTCCACCCATTCCCCTGGCGGATTTCAGCTCCCGAACCTGAGCTTGGAGAGGTCCACCCTCCCCCGCCGGCACTTCTCCGCGACCACCACCGAGCGCAGCTCCTGATAAGCGCGCTCGAAGTCGTCGTTCACCACGATGTAGTCGTAGGACGCGATTCCCCGCTCGATCTCCGAGCGGGCAGCCAGCATCCGGCGACGGATGGTCTCGTCCGCGTCCGTCTGACGGTCTCGCAGCCGCCGCTCCAGCTCCTCCATGGAGGGGGGCAGCACGAAGATGAGGACCGCGTCGGGGTGCTTGCGCTTGATGGCCTGCCCGCCCTGGACGTCGATATCGAAGATGGCGGTGCCACGGCGCGTGCGGGCTTCGTCCACCACGGACTGGGGGCTGCCGTAGAAGTGGCCGTGGACCTCGGCCCACTCCACGAACTCCCCCTTCTCGATCTTCTCCTGGAAGGCGGCGACGCCCACGAAGTGATAGTCCACGCCCTCCTGCTCCTTGCCCCGGGGGCGCCGGGTCGTGACGCTGGTGGAGAAGATGCCGTCCGGCATCTCCTTCAGCAGGCGGTGCGCGAGGGTGGTCTTTCCCGCTCCGGACGGCGCGGAGAGGACGAGGAGCAGGCCAGGCTGGAGTCCAGTGGGTTCGTTCATTCGACGTTCTGCACCTGTTCGCGGATGCGCTCGACCTCGGCCTTCATCGAGACCACGCGCGCGGAGATTTCCGCGTGCTGGCTCTTGGAGCCTGTCGTGTTCACCTCGCGGTGCATCTCCTGCACGAGGAAGTCCATGCGCCGGCCCACCGGCTCGGGGCTCGCCATCAGGAGCCGGAACTGCTCGAGGTGGGTCGCGAGCCGGGTCACCTCTTCCGCGATGTCCGTGCGCTCGGCGAACAGGGCCACTTCCTGCGCCAGGCGCTGCGGATCCACCGCGACGCCGCGCGCGAGCTCCGCGACACGCTCGGTGAGCCGCTGCTGGTAGTCACTGACCGCGCGAGGCGCGAGCCGGGCGACTTCCTGGCTCCAGCCCTCGATGAGCTTCATCCGGGCGTCCAGGTCCGTGTGGATGGACTCGCCTTCGGTGTTCCGCATCGTCTCCAGGGCCGCGAGCGCCTGCTGGAGCGCGGTCTGCGTGGCCTGGGTGGCGGCCTCCACGTCCACGCCCTTCTCTTCCAGGCGGATGACGCCCGGCTGGTTGGCCACCTGCGACCAGGCGATCTCCACCGACTGGCCCATGGCCTCGGCGACTTCGCGGAAGGCGCGTGCGTATTCGCGGGCCAGGGCGACATCCACCGTGGGGACGTTGCCTGAGACGGTGGCGGCCTGCCGGCGCACCAAAATCTCCACCGAGCCTCGCGCGAGGCGGTCCTTCACCTGCTTCACGAGGGCGGGCTCGAGCGCGGACAGCTCGCGCGGCAGCCGGACCTTCACTTCACAGAACTTGTGGTTGAGCGAGCGTGCTTCCACGGAGACCTCTTCGTCCCCCACGCGGGCGCGGCCCGAGCCAAATCCGGTCATGCTCTTGAGCATCGGGCCGGGTGCTAGGGGCTTTCGGTCCCAAGGTCAAGCCAGCGTCTTGTGTCCGTTCCAATTCTGGTAGGGTCCGCCGCCGATGGCGTGGCACAAGCGGCTTGAAACGTGGGCGAAGCTGGCACTGACGCTCCTGGCTTCCCTCCTGTTCTGGCGCCCCGGACGTCGCTGTCCTCCCGGAACGCCCCTTCCCCACCCGCGCAAGGTCCTGCTCGTCCGGCCCGACAACCGCGTGGGCGAGGCCCTTCTCACCACGCCCCTGATGCGGACCCTCAAGGCACATCTCCACCCGCCTCCGGAAGTGCACGTGCTGGTGCACGCCAAGGTGGCTCGCGTCCTCCAGGGACACCCTGACGCGGACGCGGTCCTGGCGTTCGACCGGCGCCTGCTCTGGCTGGGGCCCCTGGCGCCTGGCATCCGCGCTCTCCGTCGCGCGGGCTATGACACCGTGGTGGACTGCGCCAACTGGAGTGCTCCATCCGTGACGAGCGCGCTCATCGCGCGAATGGTGGGCCCCAAGGCGGTCGTCATTGGACCCGGCATCTGGCCGGTGTCGCTGCTGCAGTCGGTGTCCGTGCCGGCCAGGTCCGATACGCGGCACGAGGCCATTCAGCGCACACATCTGCTGACGCCCCTGACGAAGGGCGCTGTCGCCGAGGGGCTTTCGTTCCGGGAGCCGGTGCTGGGCGAGGCGTTCCGCGGCTATCTGGCGACGTTCTCCGGGACGGGTTCGCGGCGCGCGGTCATCAACCCGGGGGGCCGGTTGGGTGAGCGCCGCATCCCCGCCGAGGCATTCGCGGCGGCGGCCCGGGAGCTGATTTCGCTCGGCTATTCGCCGGTCGTGACCTGGGGACCTGGAGAGGAGGCCCTGGCTCGGAGCGTGATCTCCGGCGCTCCTGGGGCGGAGCTGGCTCCGGCGACGAGCATCGATGAGCTGGGTGCGCTCATGCGGACCGCCGGCCTTACCGTCTGCAACAACACCGGGCCCATGCACCTGTCGGTCGCCGTGGGCGCACCCACGCTCGCGTTCTTCCTGCGCATCGACATGGAGCGATGGGGCCATGCGGTGGCGCCCCACCGGATGGTGGACCTGACGCCCATCGTGGATGGGGCTTCTGGCGTGGGGTTGGAGCAGCGCGTGGCCTCGGAGGTCCGGTCGTTCGTCGCGGGGCGGGCCTCGCTCACGGGGTGAGCGGTCGCTCCTGCTCGGGCACCATCTGGGGGACGCCTTCCTCCACGGGCCAGGCTCGCAGGCACCTGCCGCAGCGGACTTCGGGCGGGGGGCCCTGGTGCTCTTCGAGCGGGCCCTTGCAGTGGGGACATCCCAGGATGGACCTCAGCACCGGGTCCAGGTCCATGGGCTACTTCGCGCCTTCGCGGCCGAGCCTGCGGGCCAGGTCCGTGGTGCTGTGGTCCTTCGGGTCTCCCGCCACCGCCGTCCTGCCTCCGTAAGCCCGGACCTCGTCACCTTCCGGAATGGAGTCTGGCGTGTAGTCCGTCCCCTTCACGTGCACGTCGGGCTTGAGGGCGCGGATGATGGTTCGCACGTTCGGCTCGTCGAAGACGACGACGCGGTCCGTGCAGGCCAGCGCCGCGACCAACTCCGCGCGCTCCGCTTCCGGGATGTGCGGACGGCCCGGCCCCTTGTAGGCCCGGGTGGAAGCGTCCGAGTTCACCGCCACCACCAGCACGTCCGCCAGGGCCTTCGCCCCTTCCAGGTAGCGGACGTGCCCGACGTGCAGCAGGTCGAAGACGCCGTTGGCCAGGGCCACCGTGCGGCCCTGCTCGCGCCAGCGTTCCCGCTCCTCCGCGATGGCGGCGAGGGGACGAAGCTTGTCCAGGGTGTTCATCGTGGGCTCCGCAGCGCTTCGAGAAGTTCTTCGCGGGAGACCGTCGCCGTGCCGGGCTTCTGCACCACCAGCGAGCCCGCGACGTTCGCGAGCCTCGCGGCTTCACCGAACGAGGCTCCGGCCGCGAGTGCCAACGCGAAGCTCGCGATGACCGTGTCGCCCGCTCCCGTCACGTCCACCGCCGACTTCGCTCCGTGCACGGGGATGAGGTCCACGCCGCCCTTCGCGTCGAAGACGGCCATGCCGTGCCGGCCTCGCGTCACCAGCAGGGCCTGGCAGCCCAGCTTGCGGACCGCTTCGTGACCGGCCTCCAGCAGGTCTTCCTTCGTGCGCACCGGACGGCCCGTGAGCGCTTCCAGCTCCGGCTCGTTGGGCTTGCATACCGTGAGGCCCGCGAAGGCCATGAGCGCGTAGCGGCTGTCCACGCAGACCGGGAGGCCGTCCGCGGCGAGCTTTCGCAACGCTGTCCGGACTTCGTCGCTGACGACGCCTGCTCCGTAGTCCGAGACCACCACCGCGTCCGCATCCTTCGCGGCGGCTTCGACCTGCCTGGCGATGGCCTTGCGCATCCGGGGCGGGAGGGGGCCTCGCTGGCCCCGGTCGACGCGGAGCATCTGCTGCCTCGTGGTGCTGATGCCTCCCGCGAGGATGCGCGTCTTCGTCTCCGTCTGGATGCTTCGGCTGCTGACCGCGTGCAGCCGGATGTCCGCGGCTTCGAAGAGCTTGCGCAGTTCGCTGCCCATGGAGTCCACGCCCAGGGCGCCCACCGCCGTCACCTGCCCCGACAGCGCTCGGATGTTGGCCGCCACGTTGGCCCCGCCTCCGAGATTCACCTCCGACGACTCGTACCGGACGATGAGCACCGGGGCCTCGCGGCTCACCCGGTCCGTCTGTCCGTAGAGGTAGTGGTCGGCGACCAGGTCTCCCACCAGCAACACCCGACGGCGCGCGAAGGAGAGTGGCAGGCGCGAAGACGAAGCTGCCGGACGTGAAGACGGGGCCGCTGGCATGGGCGCGCGTTGTCCCACAGCGGTCCAGCCCTCACAAGTCGCGCGTCTCTCCCTGCAGCCCGAGCGCCCGCTTCAGATGCGCTTCGCCCTCCAGGACCTCCACTCCCAGGCGCACCACCCAGGCCTCGAAGCCGGCGGGCAGGCGCACCGCGTCCTTCTCCGTCGTCACCACGAGCGCTCCGTGCTGGCGGGCCCGGGCTTCGACCTGGCGAAGCTCGTCCGCCGTGAAGCGATGGTGATCTGGGAAGAGGGCCGCGTCCCGGACCTCCGCTCCGAGTGTGGTCACGGTCTTCAGGAACCCTCCGGGCCGAGCCAGCCCCGCCAGGGCGAGCACCGGCTTTCCTTCGAGCGCTTTCGTCGCGTGCTCGGTCCCCGAAGGGTCCCACCACGCAGTGGGTCCATAGCGCGTCCGAACCCTGGGAACAGTCACTCCTTCGAGCCATGGGTTGGGGGCAGTGTCTCCGGAAGCGGCTCTCAGCCAGAGGAGCGTGGCGCGGCGCAGGGCCGATGGGGGCTCGCGCAGCGGGCCTCTTGGGAGCAGCTGGCCGTTGCCGAGGCCCACGGCTTCGTCCACGACCACCAGGTCTTCGTCACGGTGCAGGCGGCGGTGCTGGAAGCCGTCGTCCAGCAGGACCGTGTCGAGGCCGAAGTCGTCCCGGGCTCGGAATGCCGCCGCGACGCGGTCCGCTCCCACGAAGAGCCGGGCCCCTTTGCACCTGCGCGCGAGCAGCAGGGGTTCGTCTCCGGCTTCCGTCACCGCGGGCAGGGCCTCCGCGCCCGTGAAGGTGAGTGGCTCCTGGGACTCGCGTCCGTAGCCTCGGGTGAGGATGCCGACCTTGCGTCCTTCGCGGATCAGCATCTCCGCGAGATGGAGGACCGCGGGGGTCTTGCCCGTGCCTCCAACGTTGAGATTGCCGATGGAGATGATCCGCAGGCCTTCGACTTGTTCGGCTCGCTTCAATCCCGAATCGTAGAGGGCACCTCGGAGGCGGACCGCTCCGCTGTAGGTCCAGGACAACAGCGTGAGCGGTGACAGGAGGGCACGACGGGTCCAGGGCTCCGGTGCCGGCGGATAGAAGATCCGCTCCAGGGCCGTGGGTCCACCCGTCATCGCCGTGGCTCCGCTGCCTTCTGGTAGAGGACCAGGATATCCCGGGCGATGTGCTCGTTCGTCGGGTGCCGGGTGCCTGCCTTTGCTCCGGACAGCGCGGCGGTGACGACGGCTTCTACCGTGGGCGCTTCCACCTTCGCGTCCGACAGCTCCGGGAGTGCTCCCTCGTTCACCGCGACCACTCGGACGCCGCAGGCCCTGGCCTGTGCCGCGGCCCTCGCGCTCCAGTCGTTTCCCAGACCGAGGATCCAGACTTCATCCAGGGCCTGCAGCCACCTCGCGAAGTCCGCTCCCTGCTGGTAGCCCGCGAGCGTCACCTGTTCGGTGAGGCCTCGCTCTGTCACCTGTGTCCGCGTCGCTTCGAGCAGGGCCCCGTCGCCCACCAGTACGAGGCGAGCTTCGGGACGTTGCTGGCGGAACGCAGCGAAGGCTTCGACTCCCAGCGCGTGACGGCGGCTCTGCTGGAACGTGGAGATCATTCCCACGAGATGCGTGTCTTCGAGGCCCAGGGTCCGGCGGAGGGCCTTGCGGTCCTGGGGGGGCTCGAACATCGGGTCCACCAACGCAGGCAGGACCTGGACGGGGCGGTGCCGGCCTTCGAGCTTCTCCATCAGGTGGCTCGCGGGCACCGTGTACGCGCTCGCTTCGGGCAGCGATGCACGCAGCGAACGGGGCGCGTGGATGGAGCGGATCCGCACCGCGCCCTTCGGCGTTCCCCAGCGCGCCACGAGATGATCATGGGTGAAGTGGGCGTGGACCACGTCCACCGTCCTGCGGCGGAGGGCTCGCAGGTCGCTCCAGATTTCCCACGGTGGAGACTTCACGGACAACGTCAGGCCGCCCTCGTCCAGGAGGCCCAGTTGCTGGAAGCGCGGCACGGCGGGTTCCTCGGCGGCGATGTCCCGGCGCTTGCGGTCCACCGCCACCGTGACCTCGTGGCCCAGGGCCCGCTGCGCCTGGGCCAACAGCGCGACGTTCTCCGCCGGGCCGCTCCAGAAGGGACTCGCGAGCAGGTGCAGGATGCGCATCAGCGCTTCACCAGCGAATGGTAGAGGTCACGGAGCGCCCGGGCTTCGTGCTCGACGCCGCAGCGGCTGCGCGCTTCTTCCTGCGCGTTGCGGCCGACCTGACGGGCCCGCTCCGGTTCGCGGGTCAGTTCGTCCAACAGGTCGCGCAGGCCCTTCACGTCTCCGGGTTCGAAGAAGAAGCCCGTGCGGCCGTGCTCGATGAGGGTGTCCAGGTACGGCAGCTTCGAGGCCACCACGCAGCACCCGGAGGCCATCGCCTCCACGTGCACCAGCGAGTAGCCCTCCGCGTAGGAGGGATGCACCAGGATGCTCAGGCCCTGGTACCAGGGCTCGATGGTGGACTGCTCGCCCGCGAGGCGCACCCGGTCCTCGATGCCCTGGCGCAGCCCGTTCACCCATGCCAGGTCCGGCCCCTTCGCGAGCCCCACCAGCACCGCCTGCCAGTCCGGCCGCTGCGGCAACAGCGGCCTCAGCGCTTCGATGAAGTCGCCCTGCCCCTTCTCCTTGCGGATGCGGCCGATGACGCCGATGCCGTAGCGGCCTCCCTGCTGGAGTCGGGCCCAGGCCGCGTCGCGGTCTTCCGGTGGGTGGAAGCGCTTGAGGTCGATGCCGTGCGAAATCACCGTGGAGGGGAGCGCGATGACGTCGGAGATCTGCTTCGTGAGCGACACGAGCGCGTCCGCGCCCCTGGCGAGCCAGCGGGTGAAGCTCGTGGGGGCCACCGACGTATGCCTCGTGAAGACGAGTTGGACCCTTCCTCCCAAGGCCTTCAGGAGCATCCCCGCCAGCAGCTCGTTGTTCCGGTGCGCGTGCCAGACGATGGGCTCCTGGTGCGAGCGGCGGATCAGCTCTCCCCAGGTGATGCGCGGCAGGGCCTCCGTCAGGCCGGAGCCGATGACCCGTGTCTCGTCGCCCTGGGCCAGCGCTGGCACCACGGACTCCACGTGCCGGGTCACTCCCGTGTACCGCTTGTGGAAGTGGGGATGGACGATGAGCGTCATCGAGGAGCCCTCCTTAGCGCGGCCATGGCTTCCGCATTGCGCTCACTGGCTCCGGAGATGCGGCGCACCGTGGCTTCGGCCTGGGCTCCCAGTTGCTGCCGGCGTTCGGGATGGGCGAGGAGGTCCTCCAGTGCGGCGTGCAGGGCTTCTCCATCCGCCACTTGAATGCCTCCGTTGCCTTGCAGCACCGCGACGCTGTCTCGGAAGTTGTCCATGTGCGGGCCGAACAACACCGGCCGGCCCTGCCCCGCTGGCTCCAGGATGTTCTGGCCGCCTCGCTTCGTGAACGAGCCTCCCACGAACACCACCGTCGCCAGGCGGTAGGCTCGGGACAGCTCGCCCATCGAGTCCATCACCACCACCGGCGCTCGCTCCGGGTTGCCCTGTGAGCGCAGGCCCACGGTCAGGTTCCGCTCCCTGGCGAGGGTCTGGATCCGCTCCGCCCGGTTCAGGTAGCGCGGCGCGATGACCAGGCTCAGCGTGGGCCAGCGCTCCCGTAGACGCTGATACACCTGCAACAGGATTTCTTCCTCGTCCTCGTGCGTGCTTCCCGCGAGCCACACCGGATCCGCTGGAGACAGACCGAGGGCGGTTCGCAGGGCTTCGTCCTCCGGGGCTGGCCCCGCCGCGAGGGCGTCGAACTTGGTGTTCCCGGTGGTGAGGACCCGCTCGGCCGGTGCGCCGAGGGCCTTTGCTCTTTCGGCTTCCTCGTCCTGCCGCATCAGCAGCAGGTCCATGTCCTTCAGCGGGTTTTCGATGAGGCCGAAGAGCGTCTGGTACTTCCCCACGTTCGCCGGGGAGAAGCGCCCGTTGGTCATCACCACGCTCGCTCCGGAATGCTTCGCGGCTCGGATGAGGTTGGGCCAGACCTCCGTGTACTCGAGGATGAGGAGGTCCGGCTGAAGGGCTCGCACCGCCCTTCGCGTCGCTCCCCAGAGGTCGTAGGGCACGTACACGACTCCGTCGATCTGCTTCGCCAGGCGGTCCCTTGCCATCGCGTGGCCGCTGTCCGTCATCGTCGAGAGCACGATGCGGCAGCCAGGGAAACGCTGGCGCAGGGGGCCGAACATGGGCGACAGGGCCAGCAGGTCTCCCGCGCTGGCTCCGTGCAACCACAGCAGCGGGCCTTCTCCCTTCGGCAGGTCTCCCGGCCCATAGAAGCCCAGCCGCTGCTTCAGCCCGTGACGCGTCTTCCGGTACACGCAGAGCACCGGGAACAACAGCGCGAAGAGGACGTAGGTGGCGACGACGTAGAGCAGGCGCATGGGCGACGTCCCGCGCTCTATCAGATGCCCGGCGGTCTCGGCACCACTCGCACCGGGCTGGGAACAAGCCAGGGCCGCCACTCGTGGCCGAAGAAACGTCCGGGCGCGTGGGCCCAGACCTCCACCTGGACTGCTCCGGGACCGGTCAGCTCGATGTGCTGCCCGTCGGGTTGCAGGCGGCCGTCACCCCACACCCGGACCTCCACCGTGCCCGGGGTGTGTTCCGGGAGGCGGACCGTCAGCACCGTGCCCACGGGGGCTTCCCTCGTGTTCGCGTCGAAACCTTCCAGGGCGAAGCCAGCTGGCGCTCCGAGCGCTCGGAAGACGCAGAGGGCCTGGCCGCTCGCCAGCACCTGCGTGACCTGGGCCGCGGCTTCGCGCGCGTTCTGGGACAGGGGGCCCGGCAGCACGTCCGGCGGGAGCTCCATGTCGAGCGCGTTGAAGATGTCCTCGTACGCGGGCACTCCGTGCGCGTCGTTGCCGCACAGGGCGATGCGCTTTCGCTCTCGCGTCAGCTCCAGGAAGCGCTCTGTCGGGCGTGGCTCTGGGACCGCTAGCAGCATCACGCCGTGCACCGGGCTCACCAGGGAGGCGCCTACCGCGGGCAGGAGCCGGCTCACCGGACTTCGCAGCGCCTGCCGGAAGAAGGTGTCCGCGGAGTACAGCTCGAAGCCTGGGACCTGGTGCGCCGTCGCTTCGTCCTTCCAGGGGTTCTTCGTCTGGACCGGATGCGCGAGGACCGCCGTGCCTCCGGCGGCTTCCACCGCGGCCACCGCCTCTTCCGGTGGGCCCCAGGGCTTCACGCCTTCGATGGGCCTCTGCATGCCGAACGCCGCCAGATGGCCCGCGCTGGTCGAAATCTCCACCCCGGGGATGAGCAGCACGCCGTCCATCCAGGTCGCGGCGGGCGGCTTGAAGTCGTTGTGGTCGGTGAGCACCACGAAGTCGAGGCCCGCGGCCTTCGCCTCCCGGGCGACCTTCGCGGGCGTCCCGTTCCCGTCCGAGCGCGTGGTGTGCACGTGGTACGCGCCGCGGATCCACGGCTTCGCGTCCGGGACAGGCTCGACGACGGGGTAGTCCGCGAAGCCCGCCGCGAAGGCGAAGAAGCCCGCGACTCCCAGGAGCAGGAACAGCACACCGAACACCGCGCGGATCGCCAGGGAGAGGGGCCGCCTGGCCGTGATTGGCTTGCTCATACCGCCCCCCACTCGAAGGGCCTTACGTCCAGCGACACGTGGCGGCGGAGCGCCCTTCCTTGCTCTATCGCCAGGTCGGGGGGCTGCTCCGCCGTGACGACATTGGTCACGCCGCTCTCCGCTCGATGGGGCCTGACGTCCGCAGGCGCCATGTGGCGACGCAGCGGCCTTCCAAGCGCTATCGACAGAGCGAGGGACCGCGTCGCCGAGCCCGTCTTGCTCACGCCGCTCCCCGCCCGACGGGACCCGACGTCTGCAGGCGCCTTGTGGCGACGCAGCGGCCTTCCAAGCGCTATCGCCAGAGCGAGGGGCTGCGTCACCGAGCCCGCCTTGCTCACGCCGCTCCCCGCTCGACGGGACCTGATGTCTGCAGGCGCCACATGGCGGCGTAGCGGCCTTCCTTCTGGAGCAGGTCCGCGTGGCTTCCGCTCTCCACGATGCGGCCCGCCTCCACCACGTGGATGACGTCCGCGCTCGTCACCGTGGACAGCCGGTGCGCGATGACCAGCGCCGTCCTGCCGGGGAGCACCTTCGCCAGCGCGGCCTGCACCTCGCGCTCGTTCTCTGGATCCAGGCTGCTGGTCGCTTCGTCCAGCACCATCACCGGGGCCTTGGATAGGACCGCTCTCGCGATGCACAGGCGCTGGCGCTGGCCTCCGCTCAGGATGACGCCTCGCTCTCCGATGCGCGTGTCGTAGCCCTGGGGCAGGCCCTGGATGAAGGCGTCCGCGTTCGCCACCTTCGCCGCGGCCTCCACTTCCTCTTTCGTCGCTTCGGGCCTCGCGTGCCTCAGGTTCTCCAGCACGGTGCCGTGGAAGAGCAGCGGTTCTTGCGTCACCAGCGCGAACTGACTCCGGACGCTCGCCGCCGTGTACGTGTCCGCGTCCACGCCATCCAGGAGGATGCGCCCCTGCTGGGGACGCTCGAAGCGCAGCAGCAGCGACGTCACCGTGCTCTTGCCGCCTCCACTGCCTCCCACCAGCGCCGCCACCTGCCCCACCTTCAGGTCCAGGGTCAGCCCGTCCAACGCTCGGCGCTCGCCGTAGAAGAAGCGCACGTCCTCCATGCGCAGCGACTCACGCAGCGCTGGCGCCGGCCCCGCGCCGGTGGCGTCCTCCACGGGGTGCTTCAGGTCGAGCAGCGCGAAGAGGCGCTCTCCCGCCGCTCCCGCCTGCACCGCGAACTGCGTCACCCGGCCCAGGTCCTTCACCGGCTGGTACACGAGGATGACCGCCGTGAGCAGCGACAAGAGCGCTTCTGGCTCCATCGCTCGCGTCGCCGCCGCGTACCCCAGCGCTCCCGCGAGCGCCGCCGCGGCGAGCACCTCCATCAACCCCGGCACACCTCCTCGCGCCCAGGCCGCGCCCACCACCGCTTCCTCGTGGGCCTTCGCGTAGGACTCGAAGCGCGCCAACTCCGCCTCCTGTCCGTTGAAGGCCTGGATGGTGCGCAGGCCCCCCAGCCCTTCGTGCAGTTGGCCCGCGAGCTGGCCCAGGTGGGCCTGCCCTTCTCGCGTTCCCTTCAGCACCTTGCGCGTCAGCCTCGATGCGGGCAGCGCCGCCAGCGGAATCACCGCCAGCATCAGCCCTCCGAGCATCGGGCTCATCGCCAGCGCCACTCCCGCGAGCACCAGCACCTGAATGGTGTCTCGCAGGTACGAACCCACCGTGTACATGGCGGCCAGCTCCACGGCCATCACGTCCGAGGAGAAGCGGCTGAGCAGATCTCCCGTCCGCTCCTTTGACAGCTGCGACGGCGACAGCGCCGTGAGCCGCAGGAACAGGTCGCGCCGCAGGTCCTTCACCACTCGCTGCGCGAACAGGCCCATGAAGTAGAACTGGCCCAGGTACCCCACGCCCTTCACCGCGCCCACGCACAGCACCAGCACCGGGAAACCCCAGAGCGCTGCCTCGCGCGGCAGGTTCGCCAGCCAGGGCACCCGGTGCGCGCTCGCGAAGCCCTCCTCGCCTCCCGACAACAGGAAGCGCAGCGCCGGGCCCAGCAGGTACGCGTACGCGCCCGTCGCGAGCCCCAACACCGCCATGCACGCGAAGGCCAGGACGAGGATTCCCGCGTGCGGTTTCGCGTAGCGGAGCAGCCGCCGGAGCGCGTGATGCATGACTACTTCACCACCTTCTGCAACGCCGCCCTCGCGAGCACCGAATACGGGTTCAGCTCCAGCACCTTCATCAACTTCTTGCGCGCGAGCGGCACGTCGTCCAGGTCGATTTCGATGATGGCCGCGATGATCTGCGCCCGCTCCAGGTACGGATCCAACGTCAGCGCTTGCTTGAGCACCTTGCGCGCCGCGAGCGCCCGCTGCATCAACGGCCCGGGCGAACCCCGGTACTTCGCCCAGGCGAGGTACGAGTAGTACTCGGGCTCACCGCCGTTGAGCGACACCGCCTCCTCGAAGCCCTGGATGGCCGCCTTGTAGTCGCCCCGCTTCATCGCGGACTCGCCCCGGCGCAGTGCCAGCTCCGCGTCCACGTTGATGGCGGTCGCGCGGCCCACCACCTCCTGCCGGCTGAAGAAATACTGGAGATAGGCGCGGCGCTTCTCATCCACGCTCAGCACGCGGTACGCCGCTGACAGCTTCTCCTGCACCTGCTCCAACAGGTCGCGCAGGTCGGAGAGGTCGAACTCCGCGTAGGTGTCCGGGTGAAAGCGCATCGCCGTCTCGTGGTACGCGCGCTCCACCGCCTCCTTGTCCGCCGCGAGGTCCAACCCCAGCCCGCCGAAGTAGCTGCGCGTGATGATGCGCACCGCTTCCTCGCGCAGCGCCGCCGCTGTCTCCGCGGGCAGGCTCTTGCGCTTGCGCGGCGCGATGACGTCCGGCACCGCCGCCGCGCTCAACACGTCTGTCCCCGTGGCCACCGGCGTCGCGGAGAACGTCACCCCGCCCGTCAGCTTGAGGAACCACAGCAGCGTGTACGCCGCCCGCAGCTCCGCGCGCCCGTGCGCCAGCAGGTCCTTGAGCACGATGCGGCCGTTCACCTGCATGGCCAGCTTGATGTCCTCCGTGTCCAGCGCCATCGACTGGAGGTCCCGGCCGAAGTCCGCCGAGCGCACCGGGTACTCGTTCAGGTGCGCCTTGAGCGCGTTCGCCACCACCCGCAGGGGCATGCGCCTGCGCGCGGCCTCCAGCAGCGGGGCCAGGGCGGGCTGATCCACGGAGGCCACTTCGGAGGAGAACTCGTCGCCCGCGTAGAACGCGTACCGGCCCTCGCGCATGGCCAGCACGCGCCCTAGCCGGTCCCGGGTGAAGTCGCGCAGGAGTGCCAGCAGGTCTTCGCCCACCGCCTCCACGCCCACGTCCGCCAGCGCCGCGCCGATGCGCAGGCCGGAGGCGAGCGACTCCACCACCGGCTGCTCCTGCGCCTCCGTGAGGACCCGACGCTCGCGCAGGAAGCGTGGCAGCGCGTCCTCCTTCGCGGAGGAGTCGAAGTTCACCGGCCCGCCTCGCAGGAAGAACACCCGGCGCGACAGACCCTTGAGGGCCACCACCAGCACGCCGTCACGGCGCAGCCGGTAGAGCGAATGAAGGAGCGCCGGCAGCGGGAAGGCCTTCAGGTCCCCCGCCGCCACCGCGGGCCTCGACAGCGTGGCGGACAGGCCCGTGAGCGTAATGGCCTGCGCGGCCTTCACCAGTGCCTCCAGGCGAGGCACCAGCTCGCCCGGCTTGAGCGGATCCGGGATGTACGCGTTGACCTTCAGGTCCAGCACCGAGCTCACGCCCTTCGCGCGGCCCAGGTGCCCCTTGTCGATGGCCACGATGGGCACACGCCCACCCTGGCTGTGCCCTCGGATGAGGTGCACGACGTGCTGTCCCTCCACTCGCGGAAGGTCCACGCCCAGCACCACCACGTCCGGGTTGTCCGCCGAGAAGTGCTCCAACGCCATCACGGCGTCATTCACCGCCCGAACGGTGTACCCGGCCTGCGAGAGCAAGCCCGTCAGGTGCTCCAGGGTCGGGGGGTGGCTCTCAGCGAGCAGAAGCGTCTTCAAGGGGGCCGCAGTCTACAACCTCCCTCCCTCCGCGCATCAGCTACGATGAGGGTCTTGCCTCCCATGACGCAGCCATCCTCCCCCCGCATCCTCGTCGTGGCCGGCGAGGCCTCCGGCGACACCCACGCCTCGGAGCTCGTCGCCGCACTCCAGGCCCTGCGCCCCGACCTCACCTTCTTCGGCATGGGAGGCGCCCGGCTGGCCGCCCGGGGGGTGGAGCTCATCCACGACGCCCGCGAAGTGTCCGTCATGGGCATCACCGAGGTGCTCCCCCGTATCCCCCGCATCCTGCGGATCATGAAGGACCTGGCCCAGGCCGCCGAGGAGCGCCGTCCCGTCTGCGCCATCCTGGTGGACATCCCGGACTTCAATCTGCGCCTGGCCAAGAAGCTCAAGGCCCTGGGCATCCCCGTGGCCTACTACGTGTCCCCGATGATCTGGGCCTGGCGCCGGGGCCGCGTGCGCACCATCCAGCGGCTGGTGGACCGGATGCTCTGCATCCTGCCCTTCGAGGAGGACTTCTACCGGGAGGCCGGGGTGCCCGCACGCTACGTGGGAAGTCCCGTGCTGGAGCAGATGCCCAAGGCCGCCAGCGCCCTCGAGTTCCGGCAGCGCCTGGGCCTGTCCCAGGACGCGCCCACGCTCGCGCTGCTGCCCGGCAGCCGGATGAGTGAGATTCGCCGCATCCTGCCCACCCTCGTCCGGGCCGCGAAGCAGCTGGCCTCCGAGCGGCCGGGGCTCCAGGTGGTGGTGCCGGTGGCGCCCACCATCGCCAAGGAGGAAATCCTCTCCCGCTTCGAGGGCAGCGGCGTGACGCCGGTGCTGGTGGACGGGCGCGCCCCGGAGGTGGTGGGCGCGAGCGACGCCGCAGTGGTGGCCTCCGGCACGGCGGTGCTGGAAGCGGGGCTGATGGAGCGTCCGCTCGTCGTCGTGTACCGCGTGTCGCTGGTGACGTATTGGGTGGGCCGGCTGATGCTGAAGGTGGCCTTCGTGTCGCTCATCAACCTGCTGGCGGGCCGGCGCGTGGTGCCGGAGCTGCTCCAGGGGGAGATGACCCCGGAGAACATCGCCTCCGAGGTGCGGCGCGTGTGGCTGCCGGGTGAGCCCCGCGACGCCATGGTCCAGGGCCTGGCCGAGGTGCGCGGACGCCTGGGTGAGGTGGGAGCCGCCCACCGCGCGGCCCAGACGGTGCTGGAGCTGTTGCCCCCGCGCCATGTCTCCTGACCCGGAGAACCGACCGGGTTGGCGTCGGGAGTGCTGTTCCAGCGCCGGGTTTGGGGTATGTCCGCCGGGTCATGAACCGTGCGCTGGTCTGCATCCCCACCTACAACGAGCGGGACAACATCGGCCCCATCACCCAGGCGGTGCTGGCGGCGGACCCCCGTGTGGACATCCTCGTCGTCGACGACAACTCGCCCGACGGGACGGGACAGCTCGCGGATGAGCTGGCCGCGAAGGACCCGCGCGTGCGCGTGCTCCACCGCGAGAAGAAGGAGGGCCTGGGCCGTGCGTACCTGGCCGCCTTCCGGTGGGCCCTGGCCGAGGGCTACACGTACATCCTGGAGATGGACGCGGACTTCAGCCACGACCCGCGCTACCTGCCCACCTTCATGGACGCTGCGGAAGGCGGCGCGGACCTGGTGCTGGGTTCGCGCTACGTGGATGGCGGCGGCACGGTGAACTGGGGCGTGGGCCGGAAGATCATCAGCCGCGGCGGTTCGCTCTACGCGCGCAGCATCCTGGGCGTGGACGTGCGCGACCTCACCGGCGGCTTCAAGTGCTTCAACCGCCGCGTGCTGGAGAGCATCAACCTGGATGAGGTGCGCAGCACCGGGTACGCGTTCCAGATTGAGCTGACCTACCGCACCCTGCGCAAGGGATTCACCGTGCGCGAGGTCCCCATCGTGTTCGAGGACCGGCGTGTGGGGCACTCGAAAATGAACAAGAAGATCTTCGTCGAAGCGCTGGGCATGGTCTGGAAGCTGCGCTTCACGGTCTAAAGCGCCATGTCGATGTCCGCCATGGTGTCCACCTTCCTCGTTTCGCTGTCCGCCATCTTCTTCGTGGTGGACCCGATTGGCGTCGTGCCGCTGTTCCTGGCGATGACGGCGGGGGACACCAAGCAGCAGATTCGCAGCACCGCCCTGCGCGCCTGCCTGGTGGCGTGCGGGATGATGCTGTTCTTCGCCGTCTTCGGCCGCGTCATCTTCCAGGTGTTCGCCGTGTCGCTGGGCGCCTTCCGCGTGGCGGGCGGCATCCTGCTGCTGATTACGTCCCTGGACATGCTGCGCGCCCGTCCGTCCTCCACGCGCACCAGCCCCACGGAAGAAGAAGAAGGCGTGGTGAAGGAGGACGTGGCCATCGTCCCGCTGGCCATTCCGCTGCTCGCGGGGCCGGGCGCCATCGCCACCGCCATGGTGCTGATGGCGCGCTCCGGGACGTCCTTCGTCTCCGCGCTGCCGGTGGTCGCGGCGGTGGTGCTGACCTTCACCGTGACCTACTTCATCCTCAACGCGTCCAGCCTGGTGCAGCGGGTGCTGCGTCAGTCCGGCGTCGCCATCCTGGAGCGCGTGTCAGGCCTCATCCTGGCCGCCATCGCGGTGCAGTTCATCGCGGACGGGGCGAAGGACCTGCTCAAATAGCGTCCGCGCCCGCCACCCACACGGCGCCGTCCTTGCGCACGGTGCCCTGGGGACGGCCGTCCATGGTGAGGCGGTCCGGGCTGGAGCGCTGCGCGTCGTACGCGTAGCCGCCCTGGACCTCCTGCAGGTACACCACCACGGCGTCCACGACGTTCTCCTGCACGACCTTGAACGACTCGTTCGCGCACTGGGTGTCGCCGGTGAAGAAGCGCTCCAGCGTGGCCTCCTCCGGGTGGCGCACGTAGACGACCACGGGGGCCCTCTCCTCCTTGCCCTCGGCGACGAACTTCTGGATGGCCTTCGCGGGCGCGGGCTGGCGCATCAGCGCCTGGAGGAGCGTGCACTTCTCGTCCTCGGCCTGCACGCGCTGCTCAAGGGGCACGGAGTGCGCGCAGCCCACCGTCCCCAAGAAGCCCAGGCCCGCCACGGCGAGCGCCCAACGGATGCGAGCAAGTTCCACCATGTGACACCTCAAGGCTTGCGCCAGCGAGGGGCGAAGGGCGCGTTCGTCAGGGACGGGTCCTCCACCGCGATGATGTATTCGGCGCGGCGGTTGCCCGCCTCCGCCGTCTCGTCCGGCGTGGGCACCGCCGGGGACTGCTCACCAAAGCCCTCGTAGAACACTGGTACCTTCAGGCCGCGTTGGCGGAAGTAGGTCGCGATGCTCTTCGCCCGCTTGAGCGAAAGCTCGCGGTTGTCGTTCGTGCTGCCCACCGTGTCGGTGTGCCCGAGCACGTACAGGCGCAGCGACGCCCAGCGGCCATACTTATTCAACGCCTCCGTGATGCTCTTGTAGCTGGCGTCCAGCTTGCCCTTCTCCGCCGAGGGAACGTCCGAGCGGCCGGAGGCGAAGGTCACCTCCTCGTGCGGGATGTCCACCTGCCACGGGTAGAGGTCCACGCCCGTGTAGAAGTCGGAGGTGTCGTAGGCCCTCAGGCGGATGTGCATCACCTTGCCCTCCGCCGGCAGCCACTTCACTTCCAACGGCGTGCCCGCGGGCGCGCCCTTGAAGTCCACGTCGCCCGCGAAGGCCGTCTTGCCGGTGTCCATCTTCACCGTCACTTCCGTCTTCGCGGCCGGGCGCGACAGCGTGAAGCGCAGCTTGCGCCCGGGCACGTCCACGTCCTCCGGGCGAACCTCCAGCTTCAGCGGGCCGTTGAGCTCCGTGTCGAACGAGAGAGGCATGGAGCCCGGCTCCGCCCCGCCCGGGAACCGCACGGTGAGCTCGCCCTCGTAGTGGAACTTCCCTTCCGGCTGCTCCAGGGCGAGGCGGCGGGTGATGCCCGGCTTGCCGCCCCCCTTGAGCTCCACCGCCTTGCCGTCGCTGCGCTTGAGCTTCACCTCGAAGCCGTCGATGGGCTCTTCGATGTGGATGACCAGCGTGGGCACGCCTTCACCCAGCGCCGCCTTGCCCTCCAGCGATACCCGGATGGCCTCCGCGGAGGCGGTGAGCGGCAGGCCCAGCAGGGCCAAGAGAGGTAGGAGTCGAACGGACATGCGGCGTCAACCTCGGCGTCGCGGGGGAGGTGGGGAGGCAACTCCAGCCCGGGGGAACGGATTCCCGCGGAAGCCTACCGCACGCCCACCAGGGTGATGCCTCGCGCGGTGGCCCCCGCGAAGAGTGCGGGTGCGTCCAACAGCACCGTGCGCCCTACCTCCAGCGCCAGCACCCGGGCGCCCACCTCCGCCATGACCTCCAGCGTCCGAGGCCCCACGGCGGGCAAGTCGAAGCGCAGGTCCTGCTCCGGCTTGCAGCGCTTCACCACCACCGCGCCCGGGCCGCCCAGCTTCGCGCCCCGGCGGATGGTCTCGTCGGTGCCCTCCACGGCCTCCAGCGCGAGCACGTGGCCGTCACGCACCACCACCGTCTGGCCCACGTCCGCCTGCCCCAGGAGCACCGCCACCTCGCGGCCCAGGGCCACGTCCTTCTCCTGCGCGGGCTTGAGCGTGGGGCCCGCCAGGTGCCCTTCGGGGCACAGCACCTCGCCCAGGAAGTCCGTGGGCGCGATGATGGTGATGCCCTGGGATTCGAAGTCCGCGGCCACGGCGCGCAGGAGCGCGTCGTCCCGGAAGCTGCGCAGGCGGGAGATGATGCGCACCGCGCCCAGGTCCGGACGGGCATCCGTGAGAGCGCGCACGCGGCCGATGCCGCCCGCCATGGCCGCCCGGGTGACACCCGCCTGGCGGAAGACCTTCTGGATGCGGCCCACCTGCCCCACGCGCACCCAGGCGAAGTGGCCGACCTCCTGCTCCAGCGCCGGGTCCGTCTCTCCCCGGTGCGCGGCCACCACGACCTCCAGGCCGCGCGCACGGGCGGCCCGCGCGAAGAGGAAGGGAAGCTGGCCGTTACCGGCGATGAGCCCGATGCGCTCCACCCACTCCCCTCCGTTCCCTCGTGAAGAGGCCTAGCGCGTGACGCCGCGCTTGCTCGTCTCCACGAACCGCACCAGGTGCTCCACTTCCGGGTGGCTGGAGAGCTCCCCGCGAAGCTGCGCGAGCGCGTCCTGAAGCCCCAGCTTGGAGCGGAAGAGGATGCGGTAGGCCTCCTTCACACGGCCAATCTGCTCCTCGGTGAAGCCGCCGCGCTCCAGGCCCACGGTGTTGAGGCCCACCAGCGTGGCCCGGTCGCCCTGCACGGTGCAGTACGGGGGCACGTCCATGGTGACCATGGAGCCGCCGGAGATGAACGCGTAGCGCCCCAGCCGGGTGAACTGGTGCACCGCGACGAGGCCCGAAATCTTCACCGCGTCCTCCACCACCACGTGGCCCGCGAGCGCGGCCCCGTTGGCGAGGAGGACTTCATTGCCCACGACGCAGTCGTGCGCGATGTGGCTGTTGGCGAGCAGCAGGTTGCGGTGGCCCAGGCGCGTGGCGCCACCACCGGCCACCGTGCCCAGGTTCACCGTGACGAACTCACGGATTTGATTCTCGTCGCCAATGACGAGCTCCGTGTCCTCGCCCGCGTACTTCAGGTCCTGGGGCGCCGCGCCCACGGAACAGAACTGGAAGAGGTGGTTGCGCTCCCCCAACGTGGTGCGGCCCTCGATGACGACGTGCGGCCCGATGCGGGTGCCCGCGCCAATGACGACATGGGGCCCGATGACCGAGAACGGCCCCACCTCCACGGTGTCGTGGAGCCGGGCTCCCGGATGGACGACCGCGGTGGGATGAACCTGCGCCATGTCCTTCTCTCCTCAGCAGCGCGAATGACGCGCCCTACGGCGCCGCGCTCTCGTCGCCCTTGGCGGCCTTGGCGGCCTTGTTCTTGTCCACCACGGTGGCGAGGAACTCCCCTTCCGCCACCCTGGCGCCATCCACCGACGCCACACCCTTCGTCTTCCAGATGGCGCCCTTGTGGCGGATGACTTCAATGTCCAACTGGAGCCGGTCCCCGGGCACCACCGGCTTGCGGAAGCGCGCGTTGTCCACGCCCATCAAGTACGTGACGAGCCGCGTCGGGTCCATGGCTTCCGTCTTATACGCAAGGATGGCCGTGGCCTGGGCGAGCGCCTCCAGGATGAGCACGCCCGGCATCACCGGGTGCCCCGGGAAGTGGCCGTTGAAGAAGGGCTCGTTGATGGTGACGTTCTTGTAGGCCGTGAGCTTCTGGCCCGGCACGATTTCCACCACCCGGTCCACCAGGAGGAACGGGTAGCGGTGCGGCAGCAGCGCCTGGATCTCGCCAATGTCCATCATCCGCCCTTCTCCTTCTCCAACAGCTCCACCCTCTTGCGAAGGGCGCGCACTTCCTTGAGCAGGTCCGCCAGCTGCCCCGACGCGGCGCTGGCGCGCAGCCATTCCTTGTGGGGGATGGCGGGGCTGCCACTGACGACCTGCCCGTCCGGAACGTCATGGGCGACGCCCGACTGCGCGCCCACCTTGGCCAGGTCTCCCACGCGGATGTGGCCCACCACGCCCACCTGCCCCGCGAGCACCACGCCGGTGCCCACCTCCGCCGAACCCGAAACGCCCGCCTGCGCGCAGATGAGCGACAGCGGGCCCACGCGCACGTTGTGGGCGATCTGAACCAGGTTGTCGAGCTTCGTCCCCTGGCCCACCACCGTTTCACCCACCGTCGCACGGTCGATGCAGGTGCAGGCCCCGACTTCCACGTCGTCCTCGATGCGGACGATGCCCACCTGGGGAATCTTGAAGTGGCGGGGGCCGTCCTCGCCCTCCGCGTCGAACGCGAAGCCGAAGCCGTCCGCGCCCACCACCGACGAGGCGTGGAGGATGACGCGCGAGCCCACCACGCAGTTCTCGCGCACCGTGGCGTGCGGGTAGAGCACGCAGTCGTCGCCGACGCGCGCGCCTTCACCCACGTAGGCCCCGGAGTGCAGCACCGTGCGGGCGCCGACGTGGGCGCCCTTCTCCACCACCGCCCCGGCCTTCACCGTGGCCTCCGGGTGCACCGTGGCCTCCGGGTGCACGTGGGCCGCCGGGTGGATGCCCGCGGCGGGCCGCGTGGCCGGGTGGAACAGGGCGAGGAGCTTCGCGTAGGCCAGGTGAGGGTTGGGCACCCGCACCAGGGCCACGCCGTCGCGAGCGGTGGCATCCATCCCCACCAGCACCGCCGAGGCGCGGGTGGCCTCGAACTGCTTGCGGTAGCGGGGGTTGCCGTAGAACGACACCTCCCCCGGGACTGCCTCCTCCAGGCCGTTCAGGCCATGGACGAGCAGTCCGGGGTCGCCGAGGAGCTCACCCCGGACGTGGGTGGCGATGTCCCCCAGCCGGTGCGCGTTGGATGCGGATGGCACGGGGGTGTCCAACGCCTACTTCTTGACCGGGGCGTCCTTGGCCGCCGGCGCGGGCTTCTTGGAGGCGCTGTTGTTGTAGCTGCGCACGACCTCGTTGGAGATGTCGTACTGGGACAGCGCGAAGACGATGCCGGAGTCGCGCTTGTCCAGCACCATGCCCAGGCCGTCCCGCTCCGCGATGGAAGCGATGACCTGGTCGATGCGGTTGACGATGGGCTCCATCTCCTGGCGCTCCTTGTTGGCGGCCTCGGCGCGGCTGCGCTCGTACTTCTGCGCCAGCTCCATCACCTTCTTCTGGAGCTCGGTGGCCTTCTGGGTGCGCGTGGCTTCGCTCATGGCGCTGGCCTGCTTGTCCAGGGTGTCCTTCTCCTTGCGGAGCGTCTCCTGCTCCTTGTCGATCTCCTTCTGGCGGTCCTCCAGCCACTTCTGGAGACGGGCCTTGGCGGCCTTGCCGTCATCCACCTCCAGCAGCACGCGCTGCAGGTCGACGTAGGCCACCTTGAGCTCGGCGGCCGAAGCGGCAACCGGGAGGGCGAGCGACAGGACAGCGGCGGCGGCCGCCAGGGTGCTTCGAAGCGACATGGGTCAAGGCTCCTCGGAAAGGGTGCTGCAGGCTCCGACGTCCGCCATCCCGGCCTGTTCACTTCCGCCCGGGTAGGGCGGAGAAGGACGTACCGGGAAGGCCTTGGGGTCAATGCCTATCAGAAGAAGTTACCGATCGTGAACTCGAACAGGATGGAGTCGTCCGACGGCCGCTTGGTCAGCGGGATTCCCCACTCGAAGCGCAGGGGTCCGATGGGCGAGAACCAGCGGAAGCCGAAGCCCGCCGCGTGGAAGAGGCCCAGGGGCAGCTTGTCCTGCCGGTCCTCGAAGAACTTCTCGTTTGAGCCGAAGGCATTGCCGGCGTCGTAGAAGAGCACGCCGCGCAGGCCGGCCTTCTCGAAGATGGGGAACTCCAGCTCGAAGTTGAAGATGAGCTGCTTGTTGCCGCCCACCCGGAACTCGGTGACGTTGGCGTCCGGGTTGTCCGCGCGCGGCACCAGCAGCGTGGGGCTGATGCTGCGCAGGTAGTAACCGCGGATCGTGTTGATGCCGCCCACGTAATAGAGCTCGCTGATGGGCAGCGGCTTGCTGGAGTCCAGCTGCTGCACGTAGCCCATCGTGGCGTTCGTCTTGAAGACGAAGCCCAGCGGCAGGGGGAAGTACAGGCGCGAGTAGGCGGTGTAGCGGTTGAAGAGGAACGTGCCGCCCAGGAACGAGGGCGCCGTCTCCACCGAGCCGTAGTGGATGAAGCCGCGCGACGGGAAGAGGCGGTTGTCGCGCCGGTCGAAGGACACGGACAGGCGCAGCGCGCTGGTGACGCCGGACTGGAACTGGTTGGCGAGCAGCACCGCGCCAATGCCCTGCCCCGCCTGCACGTCCACGTACTCACGCGAGTAGCCGACCGTGGCGAGCACGTCGTCCACCAGCTGGCGGCCCAGGGAGATGGTGCCGCCCGTGGAGTTGCGGATGAAGCCTTCGTAGTCCGCCTGCACGCGGAAGAACTCCGCAGACAGGAGGTAGTTCGTGTCCAGGAAGTACGGGTCGTAGAACGACAGCTGGACGAGCGAGCGCAGGCCCGAGATCTGGGCGGACGCGGACACGCTCTGGCCCCAGCCGAGGAAGTTGTTCTGCGACACCTGGGCCGTGAAGATGAAGTTCTCCACGTTGGAGAAGCCGAGGCCCACCTGGAAGGTGCCCGTGGCCTTCTCCTTCACCTCCACCTGCAACACGATGGCGTTGTCGGTGCTGCCCGGGTGCTGGGTGATTTCGACGGTCTCGAAGAAGCCCAGCGCGGTGACGCGCTCGCGGCTGCGCTTCACGCCGGTGCCGTTGTAGAGCTCGCCTTCGTAGACGCGCAGCTCGCGGCGGATGACCTTGTCGCGCGTCTTGGTGTTGCCGACGACGTCGATGCGCTCGATGTTGACGAGCGGGCCCTTCTGGATGTCGAAGGTGAGGTCCACCGTCCGGTCTTCCGCGTTCACGGAGGTGACGGGGTTGATGTTGGCGTACGCGTACCCCTTGTCGAAGTACACGTCGGAGATGGCGGAGATGTCCGTGGAGAGCTGGCCGCGGTTGAAGCGCTCCTTGGGGCGCGACTTCATCAGCCGCAGCAGCTCTTCCGGCGGGCGCTCCAGGTCGCCCGCGAAGTCGATCTTCCCGATGTCGTACGACTCACCCTCGGTGATGTGCAGGGTGATGTAGATGTCGCGCTTGTCCGCGGACAGCTGCACGGTGGGCTTGTCCACGCGCACGTTGATGAAGCCGCGGTCGTAGTAGGCGATCTGGATGACGGCGAGGTCGCGCTGGAAGGCCTCTTCGCGGTAGGTGCCCTCGCCGGTGAAGAAGGACAGGAAGCCGCCCTCCTTCGTGATCATGGTCGCCTTGAGCTCCTCCGGGGACACCTTCTCCGCGCCCTGGAGGATGATCTGCTTCACCATCACCTTCGAGTGCTCGTTGATGATGTAGACGACGGTGACCGCGGCGCCGCCTTCGACCGGCTCCAGCTTGTAGGTCACCTCCGCCAGGAAGTAGCCCTTCTCGACGTACTTCTCCTGGATCTTCTTCTGCGTGGCGCGCACGGCCTCGATGTCGAGGATGGTGCCGACCTTGAGATCCAGCTGCTCCTTCAGGTCCTCCGCGTTGAGCTCCTCGTTGCCCTGGAGCGCCACGGCGCGGATGGTGGGGCGCTCCGACACGCGCACCACGTACGCGATGCCGTTGGCCAGGCGCTGCGCGAGCAGCTGCACGTCCGTGAAGTAGCCCAGGGCCCAGATGGCGCGGAGGTCCTCCGCGGAGCGGGTGAGCGCGTCACCGACCTGGGTGCGCATGGCGCGGCGGACGGCCTCCGACTCCACGCGGCGGTTGCCCTCGATGCGGATCTCCACCACGCGATCCGAGGGGGAGACGTTGGTGTCCTCGTCGTCCGGAGAGGACGCCAGCGGCGCGTCCGCGCCCGAGGGAGGGCCCCCATCCGGAGGCGATACGGGCGTGGCGGCGGGAGTGGACGGGGGGAGGACGACGGGCGAACCCGCGTCGACGTCCACCTGGGCGTAGGCAGCAACGGGCCCAAACGCCCACAGGGCGACCGCCAGCAGCGGGAGCAATGACTTGCGCAGAACGGTGAGCCTCAAGTGCAGTCCGGCCAGGAAAAGGCGGGGCAATGTACGGGATGGGGGGAGGGCCCCTCAATCCAAAAGCGCGCGGCCATCAGGCCTCCGACACCTGCCCGCCGGCCAGTCTCAGACGGCGGGGCATGGAGCGAGCAAGCGTCTCGTTGTGCGTGACGACGACGGCGGTGATTCCCAGGTCCCGGTTCACTTCCCGGAGCAGCTGGTGGATACCCTCGCCTGTCGTGGGATCCAGGTTGCCCGTGGGTTCGTCCGCGAGCAGCACCGCGGGCTTGAGCACCAGCGCGCGCGCCAGGGCCACGCGCTGGGCCTCGCCGCCGGACAGCTCACCGGGGCGGTGGTCCACGCGGCTGCCCAGGCCCACGCGCTCCAGGAGCTCACGGGCGTAGGCGTAGGCGGGGGTGCGGTCCTTGCGCTGGATGAGCGCGGGCATGGCCACGTTCTCCAGCGCGGTGAACTCCGGCAACAGGTAGTGGCTCTGGAAGACGAAGCCGATGGTGCGGTTGCGGAACTCGGCGATCTCCGCGTCGTTCATGGAGAAGACGGACTTGCCGTCGAAGAGGACTTCACCGGCGGCGGGGGCGTCCAGCGTGCCCAGCACGTGCAGGAAGGTGCTCTTTCCCGCGCCGGACGCGCCAATCATGGAGACGAGCTCGCCGGCGTTGATGTCCAGGGACACGTCGCGCAGCACGTCAATGCGCTTGCCGTGCAGGAAGTAGCTCTTGAAGACGTTGCGGATGGACAACAGCGCCATGGCTACTCCGCCTTCAGACCTTCCACCGGTTCCACGCTGCTCGCCTTGAGGGCCGGGTAGATGGACGCCAGGTAGGTGACGAGCACCGCGATGATCACCGCCAGCGCTGTCTGCACCGGTTCGATGCGCACCGGCAGCGCGGGGATGTAATAGACCTCCGGATCCAGCTTGATGCCGACCTTCTCGATGAAGAGGCACCACGCGAGGCCGGAGAACAGGCCCAGCACGCCGCCGGCCACGCCAATCTGGAGCCCTTCGGCGAGGAAGATCTTCACGATGCCGCCGTCCGGGACGCCCAGCGCCTTGAGGACGGAGATCTCCTTCCGTTTCTCCAGCACCAGCATGATGACCGTGGCGACGATGAGGCCCGCGGCGACGATGATGATGATGGACAGGATGATGCCCATCACCAGCTTCTCCAGGCGCAGCGCGGAGAAGAGGTTCTTGTTCATCTCGCCCCAGTCGCGCGCGCGGTAGGGGTAGCCGCCCAGCACGCGCACCACCTGGTTGGCGATGCGGCGCGCGTCGTCGATGTCCGCCACCTTCAGTTCAATGCCGGTGGCGCCCTTCACGGCGAAGAAGTCCTGCGCTTCCTTGAGCAGGATGTAGACGAACTTGGAGTCGTACTCGTACATGCCCGAGTAGAAGACGCCCGCCACCCGGAACGCGCGGCTCTTGGGGATGGGCCCGGACGGCCCCAGCTCCGTGCCCAGCGGGGACACCACGTTCACCCGGTCCCCCACCACCACGCGCAGCGAGGCCGCCAGCTCCCGGCCGATGATGATGCCCGGCAGCACCGTGGGCTTCGCGGGCTTGGAGGGCTTGCCGATGATGGGGTCCTCCTCCTCGGCGTCCTTCTTGCCTTCCGCGTCCTCCACCGCGCTGCTGGGGAGGATCTTCGCGGGCTGCTCCAGGTGGCCCAGGTCGCCGCCGGGCAGGATGTTCTGCGGCAGGTCCGTCACCGAGCCGACCGTCTTCGGATCGATGCCCTTGATGATGACGCCGTCGACGTTGCCCTCCGAGGCGATCATCACCTGGTTGATGATGAAGGGCGTCTGGCCCACGACGCCGGGCACGCGCTTCACCTGCTGCATCACCTTGTCGTAGTCCGGCAAATCGCCTGCGTAGCGAGACACCACCGCGTGCGCGTTGGTGCCGAGGATCTTCTGCTGGAGGTCGGCCTCGAAGCCGCTCATCACGCTGAGCACGATGATGAGCGCCATCACGCCCACGCCCACGCCGCCCACGGACAGCGCGGTCATCATCATGGTGGGCGACTGCTCATGCAGCTTCATGCGGTGCTGCGCGGACGCGGCCGCGAGCGGATCCGCCAGGCCCAGGGACTTCACGCGCGTGCGCTCCACGGCGGCTTCCGCCCCGCGGATGATGAAGTAGACGATGAGCGGCGGGACGATGCCGAACATCAGCACCGCGAGCGCGCCCAACAGCAGCGACGGGCGGAACACCGCCACGTGCCGGCGCGCGACGAAGAGCTCGAAGCCCAGCCGCAGGTCCACCCGGCCGCTGCCCGCCGCGATGAAGCCCGTGTTGATGCCCAGCACGAGCGCCAGCACCAGCGCGGCGAAGACGAGCCAGTACGCCAGCTCCGGCCGGCCGATGAGCCCCGCGACGTACGTCACCTCGCGCAGCCGGTAGCCCAGCGCCAGTTGCAGCGACGGCACACGCTCCATCAGCGACAGGAGAATGGGCACCGGCAGGCCCAGGTAGAACACGCCGATGGTCGCTTCCGGGAACGACAGCCGCTGCGCCCGGGACGCGCCCACGAAGCCGGACGCGAACGCCACGCCCATGCTCACGATGAAGGCGATGGCGAAGGCGATGGTGGGAGGCAGCGACAGCCCCCCGCTCGCCTCGCGCGCCGCGCCGCCCAGATCCGACGGCACGCCGCTGGAGAGCACGGTCTGGAGCAGCAGCAGCGCCAGCTCCGCCAGGAGGATGCCGCCGCCGTAGGCGCCCAGCGTGCTCCAGTAGAAGTCCCGGTAGCGCGCCAGGCGCGGGTACAGGGGCGCACCCGCGGCGGGGCTGGGCCCCTCACCGGAGGCCGGCGCGCGGCGGATGCCGGCGGCGATGAGGCCCCAGCCGGCCAGCCAGACGAGCGTCCCGGCCACCAGGGCCTTGGGTCCGGCCACGGCCGAGGCCTTCTGGGCGCCCAGGGCGAGCGCCCCGGCGTCGAAGGACTGGACGAGCCCGCCCCACCCCACGAAGGAGAGGCCCAGGGCGCCGGCCACCTCGGCCCACGCCTCGGACTCGGAGATGGCCACCCCCAGGAGGATGGCTCCCACGAGGGCCACGAGGGCGCCGGCCCACAGGAGGGGCCAGCGATAATCGGTCTGCCGTTCGGCGGGGTGCACGAGGCCTCGTGGCTACTTCGCCAGCGGCTTGAGGAGGGGGAAGAGAATCACGTCACGAATGCTGGCGGCGTCCGTGAACAACATGGCGACGCGATCAATCCCGATGCCTTCACCGGCCGTGGGCGGCATGCCGTGTTCGAGGGCGCGGATGTAGTCCTCGTCGTAGTCCATGGTCTCCTGCTGCCCCCGCTGCTTCGCGTCCAGCTGGGCCTGGAAGCGGCCCTTCTGGTCCAGGGGGTCGTTCAGCTCGGAGAAGGCGTTGGCGATTTCCCGGCCCGCGACGAAGAGCTCGAACCGATCCGTGATTTCCGGGTTCTGGTCGTTGCGGCGGGCGAGCGGCGAGACGGCGGTGGGATACTGGGTGATGAAGGTGGGATGGATGAGCGTGTGCTCGACGTGGGCCTCGAAGAGGGCGCCCACCAGCTCACCGTGGTTCATGGCGTCCACGGCGCGGCGCTCCGCCTCTGAATGCACCGTCTTGAGCAGCTCATGACGCAGGCGGTCCACGTCCACCATGTCCTTGTCGGACAGGCTGGGGACGGCTTCCCGGATGGCCTCCGGCATGGGGATGCGCTTCCAGCCCTTGCCGAAGTCGATGGTGTGCTCGCCGTACTTCACCTTGGAGTCGCCGGTGACGTGGCGGGAGGCCTCCGAGAGCATCTCCTCCGTGAGGTCCATCAGGTCCTCGTACGTGGCGTACGCCTGATAGAACTCCAGCATCGTGAACTCCGGGTTGTGCCGGGTGCTGATGCCCTCATTGCGGAAGTTGCGGTTGATTTCGTAGACGCGGTCCATGCCACCCACCACGAGCCGCTTCAGATAGAGCTCGGGCGCGATGCGCATGAAGAGGTCGATGTCGTACGTGTTGTGGTGCGTGACGAACGGCCGCGCCGCCGCACCCGTCACCAGCGGGTGCATCATCGGGGTCTCCACTTCGACGAAGTCGCGCCCGTCGAGGAAGCTCCGGATGAACTTCACCAGCTTGCTGCGCTTCAGGAAGACCTGCTTCACGTCCGGGTTGGAGACGAGGTCCAGGTAGCGCTGGCGGTAGCGGACCTCCACGTCCGTGAGGCCGTGCCACTTCTCCGGCATGGGGCGCAGGGACTTGGTGAGCGGGATGAACTTCGCGGCCGCGATGGACAGCTCGCCCGTCTTGCTCTTGAAGACGGTGCCCTGCGCCGCGACGAAGTCGCCCAGGTCGCACTGCTTGAAGACCTCATAGAGGTCCCCCAGCGCGTCCTTCTTCACGTGCACCTGGATTTCGCCGGAGCGGTCGCGCAGCTTGATGAACGCGGCCTTGCCGAACGAGCGCATGGCCACGATGCGGCCGGCGACGTCCGCCTGGGGGGCTTCCTTGTCCAGGTCCTCGGCGGTCTTCTGGCCGTGGTCGTCGTGGAGCCGCTGCGCCACGTCCTTGGGGGCGTAGCCGTTGCCGTAGGGGTTGAAGCCGGCCTCGCGCCACTTCGCGGCCTTGTCCAACCGCTGCTGGTAGATCTCCTGCTCCTTGGAGCTGGAGTCCGCCGCTTCGCCGCTCTTCTCACCTGGGGGGGTCTTGTTCTCGGTGTCGGCCATGACGCGCTCGTGTGAAAGGCGCGGCACCGTAGCCAAGCCTCCCCCGGTACGCAACGCATCCCAGGGGGTAGCGGCCCCGGAAATGACCGTCAGGAAGACATCAAGAGAAATGCGCCCACCGCCGCGGCCAACAGCAGCGGGATGAGGATCTCCACCGGGAAGCGGTGCTGGGCATGCGCCAGGTGCAGGCCTTTCAGGCCGAAGCGGCGCTGGCGGCGCACACGGGCGGCCACGAGCGACGCGAGCGCGGGCGGGGCCTTTTCCCGCTCCACTGTGCGCACCCGCTCCACCGTGCGGGCGTACCGGTCCCACCCCTGGCGGCACTCCTCACAGCCGTCCAGGTGGCTGCGCACCGCCTGCTCCTGGGGGGCAGGTAGCTGTTCGTCGGCGAGCGCCAGGAACAGCGCCTTCGCCTCCCGGTGATCCAATCGAGGTTCCACGTCCGTTGACCTCCACCCGCCGCCGCTCATGGTTCAAAGCGCCCCAGCAGGTCCGCCAGCTTCTCGCGTGCCCGGTGGAGCCGGCTCTTCACGGTCCCCTCGGGCAGCTCGGTGATGTCGACAATCTCGTCGTAGCTCAGGCCCTCGATGTCTCGCAGCGCCACCAGCATGCGCGCATCGGGGTCCAGTTGGGAAATGGCCCGCTGCACCCGGGCCCGCTCACGCGCCGCGTCCAGGGCGGCGTCCGGCTGCGGCGGGGCGCCCCCGCCCTCCGCGATGGCGGCGGCGCTCATCTCGTCGAAGACCTCCGAGCGGCCCCGCCCCCGGCGCTGGAGGTACTTCAGCCGGTTGAGGCAGTGGTTCTTGGAGATGCGGAACAGCCACGTGGACAGGCGTGCGTCCTCGCGGAAGCGCCGGACGTTCTGGTGCACGCTGACGAAAATCTCCTGCACCAGGTCGTGGGCCTCCTCGCGGTCGCCCACCATGCGGAAGCAGAAGTCGTAGAGGCGGTCCTGGTGCTGGTGCACCAGTGACTCGAAGGCCTCCGGGTCCCCGCGCCGCAGCCGGACGAGCAGCGCCTGTTCCTCGCGGCGCGGGTCGGCCTGGGCCTCGGGGGCCAGGGCCTGCTGTCCGACGTCGAGCACTCCGCCCGGTGACACCCGCGCCTCCCCGTGTAGGGCCTACTCCATCCTACCGCACCACCCTGCCCCGCCCCCTGACACCGGCCCCGGAAAAAAGGTTCCCGGACATGGAAAACCCCTCCCGGACTCAAGGCCCGGGAGGGGTGGGATGCAGCCAGACAGGGCGCCCTGGCCTTAGTCCGCGGAGGCGTTGCGGTTCGGGTTCTTCACGCCCAGCAGCTGCGCGGTGACGAACTCGTCCAGGTCGCCGTCCAGGACCTTGTCCACGTTGCCCGTCTCCACGCCGGTGCGCAGGTCCTTCACCATCCGGTACGGCGCCAGCACGTAGCTGCGGATCTGCGAGCCGAAGGAGATGTCCTTCTTGGCCGCCTCGGCCGCGTCGCGCTCGGCGTCGCGCTTCTTCATCTCCAGCTCGTACAGGCGGCCGCGCAGAATCTGGAAGGCCATGTCCTTGTTGGCCGACTGCGAGCGCTCCGTCTGGCAGGTGATCATGATGCCCGTGGGCAGGTGCCGCAGCTGCGCCGTGGACGACGTCTTGTTGACCTTCTGGCCACCCGCGCCACTGCCGCGGATGAACTTCAACTCGTAGTCCTTCTCCGGCAGGTCGATCTGGATGCTGTCGTCGACCTCCGGGTACACGTCCACGGACGCGAAGGCCGTCTGCCGGCGCGCGTTGGCGTCGAAGGGGCTGATGCGCACGAGCCGGTGCACGCCCACCTCCGCCTTGAGGTAGCCGTAGGCGTTCTCGCCCTCGATGCGCAGGGAGACGTTCTTGAAGCCCGCCTCTTCGCCCGGCAACGCGTCGCTGATCTCGACCTTCCAGCCCTTCGTCTCGCCGTAGCGCGTGTACATGCGCAGGAGCATGGCGGCCCAGTCCATGGAGTCCGTGCCGCCCGCGCCCGGGTTGATGTCCATGAAGCAGTTGCTGCGGTCCTGCGGCCCGGAGAGCATCCGCGCCAGCTCCAGCTTCGCGACCTCGCCCTCCAGCGACGCGAGCGTGCCTTCCGCCTCCTGCGCGCTCGCCTCGTCGTTCATCTCCGCCGCCAGCTCCAGCAGCGTCTGCGCGTCGTCCAGCCCGCGCATCGTCTTGTCGAAGGCGCCCACGCTGGCCTCCAGCGTGGACTTCTCCTTCAGCAGGCCCTGGGCCCTGGTGTTGTCGTTCCAGAAGTCGGGCTGCGTGGAGTCACGCTCGATCAGCGCAATGCGGGACCGCTTGCGGTCGAGGTCAAAGATGCCCCCGGAGCGCGTTGAGGCGCTCCTTCAGGGCGTGGATCGTCTCCATCGAATCGTTCGCCATGGCGTTCGTCGTCTCCTTCGTATCGAAACAGTTGGGAAAGCCGGGGTGTTTCAGGAGGCCTTGAGCGAGGTCACCGGCGCATCCTGACGGGGCGGCGTGCGCGCCGTTCCTGGCACGAGCGCCCGGAGCCGGTCCAGCCAGAACGCGCCGGCCATGCCCAGGGAGATTGGCAGGATGAGCGCGATGGCGCGCCAGTTGTCCTGGTCGGACCAGGGCAGCACCTTGAGCACCAGTCCCAGCGCGCCCGTGGCCACCAGCAGGCCCCACACCCACTTGAGCCGCGCCCGCGCCTTCGCGCTGTTCCAGGTGAGGCGCAGGCCGTACGGCACGGCCAGGAGCGTCAGCGGGTTCGCGAGGAAGAGGTTCTCGTTGTGGTGCGTGACGACGTGGTTCGTGCCCACCCACATGATGACGAGCGCCAGCCCGGGAATGCCCAGCACCAGGCCCACCACCACGTTCTCCAGGCCCAGGAGGATGCGCGCCGCGCGGCTGCCCTTCTTCTCCCACGCGGCCAGGCCCAGCGCGGCGCCGCCCAGGAGCACGCCCAGGGCGAGGATGTACGGGCCGAACGCGGGAGGCTGCGCGGGGGGCCGGGGGCGCGTGGGCGACGCGTAGAAGTCCCACTGCTTCTCCACCAGCGACACCGGCTGCCCGTCCGGGCCCGGCACCTTCAGCTCCGCCACCTGCTGCTCCAGTTCGTCCGGGAGGAAGGCCTCCTCGCGGCGGGTGATGGGCTTGTCGATGGAGTCATTCATCATGAAGTCGAGCAGGAAGCTCACGGGCGGGCTCACCGACGTGTAGCGCCGCGTGTGCTCGCGCAGCGTCATGCGGGCCGGGGCCTTCTCCGCTTCGGACAGCCGGCCGCCCACGGCCACGTCGATCATGTCGCGCAGCCGCGTCACGCAGTTGTCGCTGTAGTGCTCGTAGAGGTAGTCGCGGTTCTCCGGCAGCACGTTGTCCGCCAGCTTCTTCGCCACCGTCACGCGCTGCTCCGGCGTGAGGTTGAGCTCCTGCACGCGCACGTCGCGCCCCAGCGACTTGTAGAAGCGGAAGGTGCCGTTGACGCTCGACTCGCCGACCCAGAACTCCAGGCGGCCCTTGGCGAAGTGCACCACCGTCTGGTCGTCGAACGAGTACATCCCGTAGTTGTAGAGCCGCTGCATGTTGCGGGCGCGGTCCTCCACCACCAGCGAGCCGTGGCCCCACCATGAGAAGACGTCGTCGCCAGGACTGAAGGTCACCAGCCAGATGGACAGGTCCTCGCCCCGGCTCTCTCCCGTGCCCCACGGCGGTACCGACGCGGCGCGCGCGGGGGACGCGGACAGCAGGAGACCCAACAGGCTTGCGACGATGAGAGACGACAGGCGGGGCATCGTTCCATCCAACACGAGGCACGGGGGGCCGCAAGCCCCCCGGCGGGGATTTCAGATGAGCTTCGCGCGGCGGGCGCGCGAGTCGATGGTCAGCGAGTCCGCCACCATGCCCCGCTCACCCAGAAGCTGCTCTTCCAGGGCCGCCATGCGCTTCGCGTCGCGAGGCTTCTCATGGTCATGCCCCAACAGGTGCAGGAGGCCATGCGCCAGGTAGCGGGCCATCTCCGACTCCAGCGTGCGGCCGTACTCCTTCGCCTGCCGCTTCGCCGTATCCAGGGAGATGACCACGTCGCCCAGCGGGCGCGGGCCCGGGGTGCCCTTGGGCAGGTCGCCCGCGGGGAAGGACAGCACGTCCGTGGCCTTGTCCTTCTGGCGCCAGGTGCGGTTGAGCCGGCGGATGGCCCGGTCCCCCACGAGCGACAGCGACAGCTCACAGTCGGTGAGGCCCAGGCGCTTCAGGTAGTCGCGGGACCAGGTGGTGAGCAGGCGCTCGTAGTCCGCGCCCTGGCCGTGCGCCACCTGCACCGTCACGTGGTTGTCCGCGGCCTTCGCCTTGGGCGCCGGCTTCTCCATGTGCGCCAGCTCCACGCGGAACGCCGGGGCGCAGATGGACCAGTAGTCACACGCGCCCTGCGAGTCGTTGCGGTACACCACGCGCTTGCCGCGCGGCACCAGGCCCACTTCGCCCGCGCCAATGCGCTCGCGCTTGCCGTCCACCACCAGGGTGAGCTCGCCCGTGAGGACGAGCACCACCTCGTCGAACTCCGGCTTCTGCGCGGGTTCGCTCCAGCCCGGCGGCGCCCGCATGCGCGCCACGGACGCGGACTCCGTCTGCGTGCTGGCCACGCCCACGAACTCCTCGATGCGCTTGCCGTCGTCGCGCGGAATCACCTTGCCCTTGCGCAGCTTCACGCCCTCCACCTTGCGGCTCATGACATGCCCGCCGTTCGCACCTTCGTGTCCTTCGCTTCCGTCTTGGCGGGGGCGGGCGCCATCATCAGCGGCGCGCCTCCGCCCTTGCCCCCACCCATCGCGCCCGCCGGGTAGACGGGGCGCGTGTGGTAGATGCCTTCCAGCGTGTGCAGGAAGGACTGGGCGATGAGGTTCAGGTCCTTGAGCGTCAGGTCGCACTCGTCGAGCTGGCCCTCGGAGAAGATGATGTTGATGATCTTCTGCACCTGCGCCTGGAGCTTCGCGCTGGTGGGGTCCGGCATGGAGCGCGTGGAGGCCTCCACCGCGTCGGCGATCATCACCAGCGCCGCCTCGCGGAACTGCGGCTTGGGGCCCGGGTAGCGGTAGATGCTCTCGTCGATGGGGGGCGCGCCTTCCTTGCCCTCCTGCTCCTTCATGGCCTTGTGGAAGAAGAAGCCCACCGTGCGCGTGCCGTGGTGCTGCGGAATCGCGTCCGCCACCAGCTTGGGCAGGCGGTACTGCCGGGCCATCTCCAGGCCTTCCGTCACATGGCGCTTGATGATGACCGCGCTCATCGCGGGCGCCAGCCCGTCATGCCGGTTCTCCCCCTTCTGGTTCTCCCCGAAGTAGAGCGGGTTCCGGCCCTTTCCGATGTCGTGGTAGTACGCGCACGAGCGCGCCAGCAGCGGGTTCGCGCCAATCGTCTCCGCCGCGTTCTCCACCAGCGTGCCGATGATGATGGAGTGGTGGTACGTGCCGGGCGCCTGGACGATGAGCTCCTTGAGCGCCGGGTGGTTCAGGTTCGCCAGCTCCAAGAGCTTGATGTCCGACGCGTAGCCGAACGTGGCCTCGATGAGCGGCGTCAGCGCCATCACCATGACCGGGACGGCGAGCGCGGTGCCGAAGAACGCACACACCGCGGTGATCAGCGTGTCCCCGGCCAGGCCCTTGCCCTCCACGAGGAACAGGAAGATCACCGCGATGAGGTTGGCGATGCCTGTGACGAGGCCCGCACGGAAGATGCCCACGCGGTCCTTCGCCTTGACGATGCGGTCCGCCGCCACCAGCGAGCCCACCAGCGTGTAGATGCCGAACGCCAGCGAGTTGCCCAGCATCACGCCCGCCAGGCACGCGAACACCATGGCGAAGAACAGCGCCAGCTCCTGCGCGAGGATGAAGCGCACCAGCATGGCGCCCGCCGCGACCGGGAAGGCGTAATAGAACGCCTCAATCGGCAGCGCCGTGTAGCGGTCCTGCACCGCGTCCGCGATGGACACCCAGACCTGGAGCAGGCCCAACAGGCCCACCAGCAACAGGCCCAGCAACATGCCGTCCTTGCGCGTGGGGCGGAAGCGGCGGAAGGCCGCGCGGCAGAAGCCGTAGAAGGCCACCACCAGCAGGGCCACCAGGCCCGTGCCGCCCACCTGGAGCTGGAGCAGGTCCAGGCGGTCCGTCTGCGCGCGCATCCCGCGCAGCATGACGAGGTGCGTTTCGTTGACGAGCTCGCCGTCGCCGATGACGCGCTGGCCCTTCTTGATGGCGATGACGGCGTCCTTCACCGCGTCGCCCGCGAGCCGGCGGCGCAGGTCCGTCTCCGCGATGTTGATGGTCAGGCTGGGGCGCACGAGTCGCTTGGCGATGCGCAGCACCGCGCGGCGCTGCACCGCCGGGGCCTCCGGCATCACGTTGCCGGGCACGGAGGCGAACCGGTCCATCTCCTGGTGCGCCTCCCGCATGTCCACCACCTGGGCGGCGCCCGCGGGCAGCGTCTCCTCGTTCTTGTGCTGCACGTCGCGCACGGTGAGGCCCTGGGGTGCCTCACGCACCAGTTCCTCCCGCGAGCCGGCCACGTACACCTGGCTGCCGTCCGCACGGTAGGCCCGGTCCAGCAGCACCAGGGTGGCGGTCTCCGACTCCTCCGAGAAGCCGTTGGCGACGAGCGCCTGGAAGTCCTCGGACTCCAGCCCCGCGTCCCGCTGGCCAAAGAGCTGCTCCTGGAACCGGGCCTGCATCTCCTCGCGGTCGCGGCGCTGGCGCTCCAGGGCCTCCGGCGTGAGCGGCGTGGCGCGGCGGCGTTTGGTCTGGCCCTCCTCCTGCGGGGTCTCCTCGGCGCGGGCGTCCTTCTCCTCTTCCAGGTGCTCACGCGCGGAGGCGAAGCCCGCCCGCACGGACGCGCGCAGGTTGCCCACCACCGCCGGGTTGAGGTCGTACACCGGGCGCACGGCGCTCCGGGCCTCGCGGCGGCGCTGCTCCGTCATCGACTGGTGGACGATGTCGTAATCGCGCGCGGCCTTGAAGCCGGCGGGCGAGTTGGCGCGGAAGGGCTTGCCCAGGTTCTCCGTGGTGAGCGCCGGAATCTGCTGGCTGTAGAGGCCCGGGGAGATGACGAAGCCCGCCCCCACCGAGACGACGAGCAGCAACAAGGCCTGCACGATGCGCCGACCCCACTCCCCACGCCGCCCGAGCCCCAGGCGCACCGCGAGCGCGTCCAGCGGACTGGGCCCGGGGGTTGGTGATTCAGGATCGGCCATGGGGGAACTCCTCACCCTGCGAAGACGTCAGGCTCCCTAGAAGGAAGCAGCGACGGGGAAAATTCGTGAGGGTGGGACAGCCGCCGCCCGGACGCCAGTTCGCTCTGCGATATTTGCAGGTAAGCCAACAGGCAGCAGTGTGGGTCACCCAGCGACTCCACCCCCGTCCCGGCGCAAGGCTGGGAGCGGGGGTGGCGGGTGCGGCGTCACGACGTCAGGACTCCGTGCGTTCCACCGCAGGGGCTGTGCCTTCGGAGGCCGAGGCAGTCTCGCGGGCCGCCGGGGCGGCCTTCTGGGCGGCCTCGGAGCGCTCGTAGGCGCGGATGACCTCCTGTACGAGCGGGTGGCGCACGACGTCCACGTCGGAGAACTCCGAGAAGTGGATGCCGTCGATGTTCTTCAGCACGGAGCGCGCGTGGTTCAGGCCGGACAGCTTGCCCGTGGGCAGGTCCACCTGCGTCACGTCGCCGGTGATGACCGCCTTGCTGTTGTAGCCCAGGCGGGTGAGGAACATCTTCATCTGCTCCACGGTGGTGTTCTGCGCCTCGTCGAGGATGACGAAGGCGTCGTTGAGGGTGCGGCCGCGCATGAACGCGAGCGGCGCGACCTCCACCACTCCCTGCTCCACCAGGGCCTGGGCGCGCTCCACGGCCATCATGTCGTGCAGCGCGTCGTAGAGCGGGCGCAGGTACGGGTTCACCTTCTCCGCCAGGTCGCCGGGGAGGAAGCCGAGCTTCTCACCGGCCTCCACGGCGGGGCGCGCCAGGATGATGCGCTTGACCTTGCGCTCCTGGAGGAAGGCGACCGCCATGGCCATGGCGAGGTACGTCTTGCCGGTGCCGGCGGGGCCCACGCCGAAGACGATGTCGTGGTTGCGGATGGCGTCCACATAGCGCTTCTGCGCGATGCTCTTGGGGGCGATCTGCCGGTTGCCGGAGCTCTTGAGGACGGTGCCGAGCATCACCTCCTGCAACGACTCCGTGCCGCGGCCCAGGACCTTGATGGCCTGTTCCACGTCCTCGCGGTAGACGGGGCGTCCGGCGCGGATCATCCCCTCCAGGTTCTCCACGAGGCGCACCGCGAAGGCGACCGCGTCCGCGGGCCCCGACAGGAGCAGCTCCGTACCGCGCTGCCCCACCCGGACCCCCAGGCGCCGCTCCATCAGCTTGAGGTTTTCGTTCTGATTTCCGCAAAGGGCCAGGGTCGTCTCGTTGTCACGGACGTCCACCTTGGCGGAGGTGGGAGTGGTTTCAGCGCGGGCTGCGGGCACTTCCAGCGTGGCGGGATTTCGCAATGCGCGTCATTCCTCGTTCAGTGATCGCTTGCCCTCAATTTAACGCCGCCCCTCCCCCCACGCCCGCCATCTCTCGACGGCGAGCCTGCCCGCAGGCTAGCGCACGGGCGGTAGGAGGATGAACTGCCGGGCGTCCGTGCGACGGTAATAATACTCCTCCCGCCACGGGTAGCGCAGTTCCTCCGGACTCAACAATCCGGCATCCACCAGAGCATCCAACCGCTCCGGGAGGGTTCCCTTCTCCAGTTGGAACACCTCCAGCGCGGCCTCGATGCGGACGCGCTGCGCGTGGGCAATCTGACGCTGGGCGGCGGGATCCCCCAACCGGGAGGCGCCGGGCTCGTGGCCGCTTCCCCCGGCCCAGCGGGACGCGATGAAGGCCAGCCCCGCGATGACCGCCATGGTCACCGCGATGCGCCCCAGGGGGCCGGCCACCCGCGCGACGAGGCGGTTGTCCTCCGGCACGGGCGCGCGGCCTTCCGGGTCGATGGCGCGCACATAGTCGCCCTTGACCAGGTTGTAGAGCGCCTTGCAGGTCTCGAACTCGCCCAGGCCGCTGAGGTCCACCATGCGGCGCAGGTCGCGCCCCACGGCGATCTCCTCGTAGACGTGGCGCTCCGTCGGACCGATGACGCCCAGCTCTCCGCCCTCGTCGGCGTTGGCGCGGGGCGGCGGGAGCGCCTTGACGCGCTCGAAGGTCATGTCGTCGCGGTGGATGCGCTTCCGGATGACGGGCCACTCGTCCACCATCCGGAAGCCCTCCATCAGCACCGTCTCCGCGCGCAGCGGGGTGATGCCTTCGGGGCCGGGCTCCACGGGCTCCTGGATGAACTCGTAGGTGCCCGCCTTCCAGGTGAAGAGGCGGTAGAGCGTCTCCGTCACCTGGAGCTGGGCCATGTGCTGGAAGCGTTCCGCGGTGAGGGCGTGGCTCTGCACCAGCACGTCACCCAGCCGCTTGAGGGTGCGCTTCTGGACCTCCAGCGCGGCCACCAGCTGCGTCTCCGTGATGATCTCGGCGCGGACCAGCATGGCGCCGATGAGCTCCTTGCGCTTCCGGGTGAGGCTTTCGGCCTTGATGATGTGGCCGTCCTGGAAGCCGACGCGCACCTCCTGGTCCTTGTTGCGCAGGTGGAGCGTGCCCGTCTTCTGCTGCTGACCAATCAGCTGCAGGATGTCGCCGATTCCGAAATCCTTGAGGGTGCCCTTGAGGGCCATGGCTCAGGCCTCCCCCCGCTGGTGGCGGCGCAGGCCGCGCAGGGTCAGCAGGTAGACGAAGAAGAGGACCGTGCCCGCGGGCACGAGCTTGAGGTACAGCGGAGCATCCCCGTACGGCGTGCGGACGAGGCCCCGGTGGAGCACCAGCGCGGCCACCGCGAAGCTGAACAGGAAGGCATAGAGGGCGCCCCGCACCGGAAGGCCCGTGCCCACGTGGCCCGCGCCGGACACCAGGCTGCCCAGCGCGTACGTCACCCGCTTCGTCCATGCCTGGTGGCGGTCCACCTCGCCCTGCTTGCGCGAGCGGAACTCCTTGGGCACCTGGCTCTTGCGCGCGTAGACGTGGACGCACTGGCCGCACATCGCGCTGCCCACGGACAGGTCCTTGTCGCAGCGGAGGCAGACGGCGTTTCCGCACCGCTCGCAGCCGCGCGACGCCTTCATGCGCCAGGAGGCCTCTCCGAAGACGGCGACCAGGGCCGCGAGCGCCGCGGTCAGCCCCCAGCCCACCGGGCCCGCAGGCAGGATGGGCGACAGCCACCGGCCCACCTGGCCCTCCACGCGGGCGCCCTCCTGGGTGCCGTCCGCCAGCTCCATCCAGTCGCGCTCCGGCACCGTCGGGGCCAGCAGCAGGAGGTTGAGCAGGGGGCGGTCCTCCGGGGGCGGATCCCGGCGCAGCAGCGAGTTGTCCAGGGTCTGCGCCTGGGCGATGGCGGAGGTGGAGCGGTCCAGCTCCTTGCCCAGCTGATCATCCGGCAGGAGCCGGGCCCGGCGCCGGTACACCTGCCCCAGGTTGTAGTGCGGATCCGCCATGGACGGATCCGCCTTGGACGCCTGCGTGTAGAGGAGCACCGCGCCGTCCACGTCGCCCAGGCCCATGAGCGCGTTGCCGAAGCGCGTGAGCATCCGCGCGTCGCCTGACTTGAGGGCGGAGGCGGCCTTGAAGTCCGCCCGCGCCTCCTCCAGCAGTCCCCGGCGCGTTTCGTACCAGGCGAGCGCGCCCAGCTCCTGGAAGCGGGCGGTGCGAGCCTCCGCGCGGGCACGCACGCGGGCCGCCGCGCCCCCCGCGGACAGGCCCCCGCGCTCCAGCAGATAGACGTCCTCCGCGGGCGTGCCGGCGAAGACGGTGAAGCGCGTCAGCGTCCCCGCGGCCAGCGGCATCACGCCCAGGCCCATGAGCAGCACCGCGGCCACCCAGCGCTCGGCGCGGCCCACGTACAGCGCGACCGAGGCGAAGAGCAGGAGCAGCACCGGCACCAGCCCCGCGCCCAGCACCGCGGGCAGCGACAGGAGCATCAGGCCCAGGAGCCCGGACTGCCAGCGCGTCACCGCCCGGGGGAGCAGGTGGTGGAAGTCATGCAGCGCGTAGCGGATCCGCCGCAGGAAGAGCACCGCGACCACCGCCACCGCAGTGGCCGCCCACGCCGCGAGCACCAGCGCGCCCAGGTCCGTGAGCGCGGGCCGGCGGTAGCGGGCGTCTCCGAGCAGCGTCACGAGGGCGGTCTTCCACTCGCCCAGCCCGCGCGGCACGTTCAGCGGCTCCTCCACCACGTACGCCTCCGCCCGGGCGAAGCGCGCGGCGGGCAGCCCGGGCGACAGGGCCACGGCCACGTCCAGGAGCGCGAGCGCGCCCTTCAGGTCCCCGGCGCGGCGGCGGACCCCGGCCTCGCGCACGAAGCCCATGCTCAGGGGTTCCAGGTCGGAGGCGAGCACCTCCTCGCGCAGCGTGAGCAGTTCCTTCTGGGCGGCCTCCGCCGCGGCGAGATCATTGCGGGAACGGGCCGACTTCCACTTCTCCCAGGTGGCCAGCAGCTCCGCGTCCGTCACCTTCGGCGCCATCACCGGGGTGAGCACGGGACGGGACGGGACGATGACGGGC
>NZ_RAWQ01000068.1:0-41901 GCF_003668965.1 Corallococcus sp. AB030 | reverse complement strand
GGGCTGGGGGAATCCCCGTGGCCTCGGGAGTCGGCGGCGCCTTCGTGTGCGCCAGCCGTCCGAGGATGTCCGCCTGCAGCAGGTCATGGAGCCGCACGCCGCACGGCTCGCAGGAGGCCAGGTGCGCGCGGAAGTCCTCGTGGTGTTCGAGGGGCAGCTCCCCGTCCACGAAGGCGGGGAGGTGGGGGCAGTGGACGTTCATCAGCTCCCCAGCTTCCGACGGGCCTCGGCCATGTCGCGAAGCTGGTCACGCAGCTTCAGCCGCGCGTGGTAGAGCCACGTGCCCACCGTGCCCACGGGCGCCCCGAGCCGGCGGCCGATCTCCGCGTGGCGCAGCCCCTCCGAGTGCAGCTCGAAGGTGCGGCGCAGGTTGAAGGGCAGCGCCGAGACGGCCTTGAGCAGCTCCGGCTCGGTGATGAACTCCCACAGCTCCTGGTCCCGTGACTCCGGCTCCTCGAAGAGCTTGTGCACGTTGCCCAGGTTGATGGCGGTGGTGGCTTCCGTGCGCGAGCGGCGGCACTGGTCGAGGAAGCGGTTGTGCAGCACCCGTACCAGCCACGCGCGGCGCGCCGGCTCCGCCCAGCCGCGCAAGGTGTCCCACTTCAGCAGGGCCCGCAGCAGGACGTCCTGGAGCAGGTCGTCGCAAACAGTGGCATTCCCCCCGCAGATGTTCCGGGCGACCGCCATCAGGATGGGCTGATGACGGACCGCGAAATCGGCGTACTCCATGTCTGAAGTGTCGAGTTCTTCTCTCACGTGAAGCCCCCAGTGCCGGTACTTAAAAGAAAACGTGATAGGTTTGATTCCTTTAAAACCTTGTTAAAGCCTTACGGATGGGGGGAGTTGGCTGACAACGCTTGTGTCCCGGAGGGGTTTTTCTGGATCGCACCGCGCGTATGGGCGTGGGGGATGAAAGCCATTCCGTTTGTCTGGGGTGCATTTGACTGCGTGGCGTAGGGTCCGGAGCCATGGCGCGACCCGCGAAGACACCGAAGCCCGTGGAGCTGGGAGACATCGACCTGCCAGAGGGGGTGCTGCTCATCCTGGCTCCAGGCCTGGGGCGCTTCTGGCGGCATGACTCGGAGCCGGCGTCGCCTCGGAAGAAGGCCCCGGCGGAGCACGACCTGCGCATCACCGGGCCGGACGCGGAAGCAGCGGGCCAGGCCTACGACCGTGAATTCGACCCGCGCTTCCTCTTCGACAGGAAGGACCCGGCGGACGCCGCGGCGCACTTCGAGGGGTTCGCCCGGGAGCAAGGCTTTGATGCGCGCGCGGAGGTGTTGTCAGCGCGGATTCCCCACACGGAGCGGGCCCGGCTGGCGTTGGAGCATGGAAAGGGATTGGGGGTTGTGAAGTACAACGGCCTGTGGGCTGTGGTCGTGGGAGGCCTGCCCTCAAGTCGTGGGTTGAAAGTGATTGGAATGCCCATGCCGCCGGGAGAGTTCGGCGGGCGTTGGCGGTCCATCGACATCGTCGTGGACGGGGAGGCGGAGGCGGCCCGGTCGGAGCAGGTGTCCGGGGTGATGGTGGACCACGGTCAATTGCTGTTCGCCGGGTTGGGCCCGATGGGACGGTTCCGCATGTGGGAGCCGGAGGACGGGCTGGCGGACTATGTGTTTCACGGCAGGGACGCGCCGAAGCTCGCGAAGGAGCTGGGCGCGAGCGACCTGGGCGACGGGCTGTATGGGTGGAAGGACCTGCCCATGGACCGGGTGGGGGAGAAGGCCACGCCGCTGCAGGAGCGCCTCGAGAAGGACGGGCTCGCGGTGGGGGTGGACTACCGGCCGCACTGCAACCTGGAGAAGTTGAACGCCGGGCTGCGTGAGAGCGAGGAGGACACGGCCTCGCTGGTGTTGGACGGCGCGCGCGTGGTGGGATGTGGGAACCGCTGGGGGGACGGCATCTTCACGGTGAGCCGGCACCTGGACGCGAAGGGGCGGACGGTGCGCGTCCGGGTGGAGCTGGGCACGGAGGAGCGGCAGAAGTTGCTGCGAGGCATCCGGCTGCGTCAGCGCAAGGCGCTGGTCACGCGCTTCATCACGGAGAACGGGGAACCCATCCGCTTCGCGGAGCGCTCGAAGCCCGCGGCGGAGGAGGACAGCGGCTGGCTCTTCACCTCGGGCCTGGAGACCGAGGAGTACATGGAGGAGAGCGGCAACGCGGTCATCGTCCCGCTGCGCTCGTTGCTGGGCCGGGACAAGGAATTGGACGCCATCCTGGACGCGCCGGTCGGCGCGGTGTTCCGGCGCGAGGGGAACGGGTTCGTTCCGGAGGAGTGAGCCGCCATCGAAAGATCCGCTGATTCCGTCTGAATCCCCGCTCTGCCATTCCGAGCGGGGCGGGCGCATCTTGCGGTCATGACCCACGAACATTCCGCACATGCGCCGGTCCATGGCTTTGGAGCCGACCGCGCGGCCCATTACGACGCCCAGGCGGCGGTGAGCCTCGCTGGCTACCAGGCGGCATATGAGCTGGGTGTCAGCGCCCTGGCTGCCCGGTTGGACGGCCAGGAAACGGCGTCACTGCTCCACGTGGGCCTGGGCACGGGCGCGGAACTGGTGCCCTATCTCCGCTTCAACGTGCCGGGCTGGCACTTCACGGGCGTGGAGCCCTCCGGCCCGATGCTGGAAGTCGCACGCAAGCGCCTGGAGGCGGAGGGGCTGCTGTCGCGCACGCACCTGCACGAAGGCGAGCTGCGGACGTTGCCGCAAGGTCCCCCGTTCGACGGCGCGCAGTTGATGGGCGTGCTGCACCACGTGGAGGGAGAAGAGGCCCGCGTCGAATTGCTGCGAGAGGTGACGCGGAGGCTCAAGCCGGGAGCGCCGCTGGTGTTGGGCTGCCGCATCGGCCAGGACCCCGAGCTGACGAACGTCGAGTTCCGGCGGCTGCGGACGTACGGAGTGCCGCTGGAGAAGCTGGAGGCCCGGCGTCAGGCCATGGCGAAGATGCAGCCCATCGAGTCCGATGCGGCGCTGTTCGCGATGTTCGCGCAGGCGGGACTGGTGGCGCCGAAGCCGCTCTTCGTCTCGCTCCAGTACAAGGTCTTCCTGGCGCGCTTCGAGCCCTGAGCGCGGCTTGGACCCCCGAGAGGCCGATGCTATGTCCCAGGTTGTATGCGAATCGCTCTACCTGGGACGTGGGCGTTGCTCGGGACGCTGCTCGCCGGCGCGGCCGTGGCGGAGGAGCACGAGCACGCCGTCATCCGGACGCTCGTCCTCCCTGAGCAGCCCGAGGCCGCGCCCCAGCGCATCTACGTGAAGGGGCAGGTCGTGACGGTCCTCCGCTTCGAGCAGGACCTCTCGCCGCTCCGGGCACGGTTGGTGGGCGGAGAGGGGCGGTTCGAACCGGTGGGCGTCGTGGGCCGGAAGGTGGTGCTGGAGCCCCGGCGCGACCTGGCACCGGAGGAAGGCTTCTCCCTGCTCGTCACGTTGTCGGATGCGCGAGAGGTCCCCTTCCTCCTCCGTCCTCCGGGACGGCGCGAGCATGGAAGCGCGGACCAGCAGCTCAACGTCTACAAGGACCGGGATGGCTACGAGGCCATGGCTTCGGCGCTGGTGGACTCGGAGAAGGAGAACAAGACCCTTCGCGCGGAGAACGAGCGGCTCCACAAGGAGGAGGTTTCCGAGGACCACGCGTTGGCGGCCCTGCTGACCACGGGCGCGGTGGCACAGACGCCTTTCGGCGTCGCGGATCATTTCTCCGGCACGGATGGCGACACGACACTGGATGGCACGGTCTACCGGGGCACGGGCAAGGCCGCGGTCGTGTTCAAGGTGAAGAACCTGTCTGCTCGCCGCCCGTGGAGCATGAGCTCCGTACGGCTCGTGGGCAGGTCGGACACTCGCGAGCGGCCGCTGGCGGTCCGGTCATCCTCAGCGGTGATTGAACCTGGGACCTCGGGTGTCATCGGGCTCGTGGTGGACGGGAGCGCGTTCGTGGACAGTGGGACGCTGACGTCCCTGTTCCTGGAATTGTACCGGCACGATGGGCTGCGGCAGGCGGTTGTTGAGTTGAGCCCGAGCTTGCTCGGGAAGTAGGAACAGCCGCATGACCTCGCGTCGATACGTGCTCGTGGCCTGGATGGGCCTGTTGGCCCTGCATCCGGGTTGTGCGACGACTCTGGGCGACGTCCGCCTTCGTGCGGATGGAACGCCCATGTCGGAGAAGTGCCCTGAGAAGTCGCTGGAGGTGATGCGGTACCTGCAGCTCTACGTGGGTGAAGCCGCATGGGTCCAACTGGATGCGAACCAGAGCCGGGCAGAGCACATCACGCTGCACGACGGGCCCATCGAGAGCGTGTTGGACGAGGACATCGGAACGCTGGAGGCGCCCATGCGCCTCTACGGACGTGTCTGGACGGGCGGAGAACAGCCGGTCATCCGGTACTACGAAGCCCAGTTCCTGAAGGGAAAGGACCGCGTGCCCATCTGCGCGGTGGCGAGGCTCGGCTTCGGGCAACTGCGCAAGCGACCCGAGTCCAAGCCAGGAACCGCGATCCTCAACTCCCCGCGCGCGGGCGTATACATCGTGGACGAGTTCCGCTGAGGCGTAGGCCGACAGGGATTCGAGGTCGCATCAGAATTCCGAGGCCTCCGCCCGCCGCCAACCGCGCGGAATCCCTGAGCGGCCCTCCTGGTCCATGCCTTGCTGCGGGCAGGAGGCTGAACGACTCCAAGGAGCCACGATGCGCTGGATGCGGATGCTGGGCGGTTGTCTGACGGTGATGGCCCTCGCGGCCTGTGGGTCGGACGGCGAGGGAGGGCAGGGGAGGCTGAAGCTGCGGGAGGGGCAGTCGCTGGACCTGGCGCAGGAGTGCGGCGTGGACCTGCCCCAGTGTCCCCAGGGCCTGTCCTGCCTCGTGCTCAAGCTGGACGGCGTGTCCAAGGCGCGCTGCGTGGATGATTCAAAGGTCTGCACCGAGCTCGTGTCCTGCACGGGAGGCACCCAGTGCGCCATCCTGGACTCATATCCCGGCCAGGTCGCCTGCTCGGGCAAGTGCACCTCGGACTGCGACTCGTCTGTGTCCAATTCACCGTAGGCGCACGGCGGCTCCGTCGCCCCATTTCACCTCGCAGGGGTGCACGGAGCCGGTTCGTGCACATTGCAACCCGGCCAGGAGGACAGCTCCCACAACCCCTCGGAACGCCTGGGCCTGACGGGGGCCCGCTCCGGTACGGCGGATGCTCATGCTCCTGGGGCCATGAGCTTCGAATACGCCGCAGGGACCGCGCTCGCGGTCCTCCTCTCCGTCTACCTCGTCTACGCCCTGCTCCGGCCCGAGCGCTTCTAGGAGCCCGCCATGACCCTCATAGGCTGGCTCCAGACCCTGCTGTTCTTCGCGCTCGTCCTCGCGCTCACGAAGCCCGTGGGCCTCTACCTCTTCCGTGTCTTCGAGGCCGACACCCAACCCCTGCCTCGCGTGCTCGGTCCCATCGAGCGCGCCCTGCTGCGCCTGTGCGGCGTGAAGCGCGACCAGGAGCAGACGTGGGTCCAGTACGCCGCCGCCCTGCTCGCCTTCAGCGCCGTGGGCCTCGTCGTCCTCTACGCGCTCCAGCGGCTCCAGCACGTGCTCCCGCTCAACCCCCAGGGCCTGCCCGCCGTGGGTCCGGCGCTCGCCTTCAACACCGCCGCCAGCTTCGTGGCCAACACCAACTGGCAGTCGTACGCCGGTGAATCCACGATGAGCTACGCCACCCAGATGCTGGGGCTGACGTGGCAGAACTTCGTCTCCGCCGCCACGGGCCTGGGCGTCGCGCTCGCCCTCGCGCGAGGCCTCACCCGCCGCCCTGGCCCCGAAGGCCGCAAGACCCTGGGCAACTTCTGGGTGGACCTGGTGCGAGGCACGCTCTACGTGCTCCTGCCCCTGAGCTTCCTCGCGGCCCTGTTCTTCGTGTCACAGGGCGTGCTCCAGAGCCTCGCGCCATACCCCGAGCACACCACCGTGGAGGGCGTGAAGCAGACGCTCGCCTTCGGGCCCGTGGCCTCGCAGGAGGCCATCAAGATGCTGGGCACCAACGGCGGCGGCTTCTTCAACGCCAACAGCGCCCACCCCTTCGAAAACCCCACGCCGCTCACCAACCTCATCCAATTGCTGCTCATCTTCGTGCTGCCCGCGGGCCTCACGTACACCTACGGCAAGATGACCGGCGACACGAAGCAGGGCTGGGTCCTCTTCGCGGCCATGTCCGTCCTCTTCCTCGTGGGCGCCGCCGCCAGCTACGCCGCCGAGTCCCAACCCAACCCCGCGCTCGCCTCCGCGAACGTCCTCCAGTCCGGGAACCAGGAGGGCAAGGAGACGCGCTTCGGCGTCGCGGCCTCCACGCTGTTCGCCACCGTCACCACCGACGCGTCATGCGGCGCGGTCAATTCCATGCATGACAGCTTCACGCCGCTGGGCGGGCTGGTGCCCATGGTCAACATGCAACTGGGCGAGGTCATCTTTGGCGGTGTCGGCGCGGGCCTCTACGGCATCCTCGTGATGGCCGTGCTCGCGGTCTTCATCGCGGGCCTGATGGTGGGCCGCACGCCGGAGTTCCTCGGCAAGAAGATCGAAGCGCGCGAGATGACGCTCGCGATGCTGTACGTGCTCGTCTTCCCGCTGGTCATCCTGGGCCTGTCCGCCGTGGGGGCGGTGCTCCCGCAGGGCACGTCGTCCCTCAACAACGCGGGGCCGCACGGCCTGTCCGAAATCCTCTACGCGTTCACCAGTGGCGTGGCGAACAACGGCAGCGCCTTCGCCGGCCTCAACGCCAACACGCCGTTCTGGAACATCAGCCTGGGCGTGTCGATGCTCGCGGGCCGCTTCCTGATGATGGTGCCGGTGCTGGCACTGGCGGGCTCGCTCGTGGCCAAGAAGGCCGTGGCCCCGGGGCCCGGCACCTTCCCCACGGACGGCGTCCTCTTCACCGGCCTGCTCGTGAGCGTCGTCGTCGTCGTGGGCGCGCTGACGTTCTTCCCCGCGCTGTCCCTGGGCCCCATCGTCGAGCACTTCCTCGGCGCGGCCGGAAAGGTGTTCTGACCATGGCCCCCGCAAGCAAGCAGGCCTCGCTGTTGGACCCCGCGCTGCTCAAGCCCGCGGTGTGGGAGAGCCTCAAGAAGCTCCACCCGCGCGACGTGGCCCGGAACCCGGTGATGTTCGTGGTGTGGGCCGGAAGCCTGCTCACCACGGTGTTCGTCCTCAAGGACCTGACGGTCTCTGGGGAACCCACCGCGCCCATGTGGTTCACCGTGTCCGTGATGCTGTGGCTGTGGTTCACGGTCCTCTTCGCCAACTTCGCCGAAGCCGTGGCGGAGGGCCGAGGCAAGGCCCAGGCGAGCGCCCTGCGCCGCATGCGTCAGGACACCCAGGCCCGCCGCCTCACCCACGATGGCCGGGAGGAACGCGTCGGAGCCCCCGCCCTGCGCAAGGGCGACCGCGTGGTGTGCGAAGCCGGAGACGTCATCCCCGGCGATGGCGAGGTGCTGGAGGGCATCGCCAGCGTGGACGAGTCCGCGGTCACCGGCGAGTCCGCCCCCGTCATCCGCGAGTCCGGAGGCGACCGTTCCGCCGTCACCGGAGGCACGAAGGTGCTGTCCGACCGCATCGTCATCCGCATCAGCGTGGATCCGGGAGAGTCGTTCCTCGACCGGATGATCGGCCTGGTGGAAGGCGCGGCCCGCAAGAAGACGCCCAATGAAATCGCGCTGCACATCCTGCTGGTGGGCCTCACGCTGGTGTTCCTGATGGCGTGCGTGACGCTGGTGCCGCTGGCGCTCTACTCGGGCGTGCCGCTGTCCGGCACGGCGGTGGTGGCGCTGCTGGTGTGCCTCATCCCCACGACCATCGGCGGCCTCCTGAGCGCCATCGGCATCGCCGGCATGGACCGGCTCCTGCGCAAGAACGTGCTCGCGCTCAGCGGGCGAGCGGTGGAGGCGGCGGGGGACGTGGACACGCTGCTGCTCGACAAGACGGGCACCATCACCCTGGGCAACCGCATGGCCACGGAGCTGCTGCCCATGCCGGGCGTGCGCGCGGAGGAACTGGCGGAGGCCGCGCAGCTCGCGAGCCTCGCGGACGAAACGCCAGAGGGGCGCTCCGTCGTCACGCTGGTCAAGGACACGTACAAGATGCGTCCGCGCGAGCTGCGAGCGCATCAGGCCACCTTCGTCCCCTTCACCGCGCAGACGCGCATGAGCGGCTGCGACCTGGTGGACCCGCACCCGCGCAGCATCCGCAAGGGCGCGGTGGACGCCATCGTCCGCTACACGCAGGCGCAGGGTGGCACCGTGCCGGAGGAGCTGACCCAGGTCTCGGGTCGCATCGGTGACGCAGGAGGCACGCCGCTCGCGGTGGCGGACGGCGCTCGGGTGCTGGGCATCATCCATCTGAAGGACGTGGTGAAGGGCGGCATCAAGGAGCGCTTCGACCGCTTCCGCGCCATGGGCATCCGCACGGTGATGATCACCGGCGACAACCCGCGCACCGCGGCGGCCATCGCGAGAGAGGCCGGCGTGGACGACTTCCTGGCGGAGGCCACCCCGGAGGCGAAGCTCGCGCTCATTCGAGCGGAGCAGGGCAAGGGCAAGCTCGTGGCGATGACGGGTGACGGCACCAACGACGCGCCCGCGCTGGCCCAGGCGGACGTGGGCGTGGCGATGAACACCGGCACCCAGGCCGCAAAGGAGGCCGGCAACATGGTGGACCTGGACTCCAACCCCACCAAGCTCCTGGAGGTGGTGGAGGTAGGCAAGCAGTTGCTGATGACGCGAGGCACGCTGACCACGTTCTCCATCGCCAACGACGTCGCGAAGTACTTCGCCATCCTCCCGGCGCTGTTCATGGGCGTCTTCCCGCAGATTGCCCCGCTCAACGTGATGGGGCTGACGTCGCCGTTCAGCGCCATCCTGTCCGCCGTCATCTTCAACGCGCTCATCATCGTGGCGCTCATCCCGCTGGCGCTGAAGGGCGTGCGCTACCGCCCGCTGGGCGCGGCGGCCCTCCTGCGCCGCAGCCTGCTCCTCTACGGCGTGGGCGGCGTCATCGTCCCGTTCGTGGGCATCAAGGTCATCGACGTGGTGCTCACCACCGTGGGCCTGGCCTGAGCACACAAGAAAGGAACATCCATGGTCTCCGCGCTCCTCACCGCCCTGCGCGTCAGCGCCGTCACGCTGGCCCTCACGGGCGTGCTGTACCCCCTGACCGTCACTGGCGTGGCGCAGGTGCTGTTCCCGAGTGAAGCCAACGGGTCGTTGGTGAAGGACGACCACGGCCGGGTGGTGGGCAGCGCGCTCATCGCCCAGGGCTTCACGCAACCGGGCTACTTCCAGCCGCGTCCCTCCGCCGCCGGCACGGGCTGGGACGCGACGGCCTCCAGCGGAAGCAACCTGGGCCCCACGTCCCAGAAGCTCCGCGACCGAGCAGTGGCGGAGGCGGACCGGCTGCGCCGAGAGAACCCCGAGGCCGAAGGCCCGGTGCCCGGCGAGCTGGTGACAGCGTCCGCGTCCGGGTTGGATCCGCAGGTGTCGCCGGAGGCGGCGCTGTGGCAGGTTCCCCGCGTGGCGCGAGCGCGAGGCGTGGACCCGGCGCGCGTGCGGGCGTTGGTGATGTCCCGGGTGGAAGGACGAACGTTCGGCGTGCTGGGAGAACCCCGGGTGAACGTGCTCACGTTGAACCTCGCGATGGACCGTCAGTTCGGCGGACCCGCGCCCACGGCCTCCCGGTGAGGAGAAGGCAGTCATGACGACGCGGCGTCCTCGCGCGGAGGACTTCCTGGAGCTGGTGGAGCGCGGCCGGCGCGGCCGGCTGAAGCTCTACATCGGCTTCGCGGCGGGCGTGGGCAAGACGTTCCGCATGCTGGAGGAAGCGCACGCGCTGAAGGCGCGCGGCGTGGACGTGGTGCTGGGCTTTGTCGAGACCCACGGTCGTCCCGAGACGGAGGCGTTGGTCGAGGGCCTGGAGGTCGTGCCGCGCCAGCGCATCACGTACCGGGACGTCACTGTGGAGGAGCTGGACCTGGACGCCATCCTCGCGCGCAAGCCGCAGGTGGCCATCGTGGACGAGCTGGCCCACACCAACGCGCCCGTGTGCCGTCACCGCAAGCGCTACCAGGACGTGCAGGAGCTGCTGGCCGCGGGCATCAACGTGATTGGTGCCTTCAACGTGCAGCACCTGGAGAGCCTCAACGACCTGGTGGAGCGCAACACCGGAGTCACCGTGCGGGAGACGCTGCCGGACAGCTTCCTCAAGACGGCGGACCAGGTGGTGAACCTGGACCTCGCGGTGGAGGACCTGCACGAACGGCTCAAGGCGGGGAAGATCTACGCGCCGGACAAGGTGCCGCACGCGCTGGAGCGCTTCTTCACCGGAGACAACCTCTCCACGCTGCGCGAGCTGGCCCTGCGCGAAGTGGCGGAGAGCCTGGACCGGGCCACCACGGGCAGGCAGGCCCTGGCAGGCGAGGACCCGTCCCAGAAGGGCGGCGCGTGGGGCCGGGTGCTGGTGGCCCTCTCCAGCCATCCGCCGCGCGCGGCGACGCTGTTGCGACGGGGTTCACGCATGGCGGGCCGGCTCAACACGGACTGGTTCGTGGTGTACGTGGAGACGCCGCGCGAGGCGCCGAACCTCATCGACGCGGAGGCGCAGCGGCACCTGCTGACGAACATCGAGAAGGCGAAGGAGCTGGGCGCGGAGGTGGTGCGCCTGCGCTCCAGTGACCCGGTGGCGGCGTTGCTGGACTTCGCCCGCTCGCACGGCGTGGGGCACATCATCATCGGCCGTTCGAACCAGGCGAAGTGGCGCCAGCGGTTGGGGATGACCGCGGACGCGCGCCTCTTGCGGGAAGGGGAGGGCTTCGACATCCACGTCGTGTCCTTCGAATCCCACGAGGAGAAGCGCCCATGACGCTGCGCTCGCGGCTGCTGCTGGCCCAGGTGCCACTGGTGCTGGCGTTGCTCTTCCTGGGCGCCACGGCCGTCATCACCCTGGCGCGAGTGGGCCGCTCCGGTCAGGAGGTGCTGGAGGACAACTACCGCAGCGTGCTCGCCACCCAGCGCATCACGGAGCAGCTGGAGCGCATGGACAGCGCGGCGCTGTTCATCATCGCGGGCGAGCGCGAGCGGGGCATGACCCAGCAGGCCTCGCAGCGCCCACCGCTGGAGCTGGAGCTGGGCATCCAGCAGGGCAACATCACCGAACCCGGCGAAGCGGAGGCCACGCAGCGGCTGCGCACCGCGTGGACGAAGTACCGCGAGGAGTTCGACGTCTTCCTCCAGGCACGTGGCCCGGAGGCCGCGCGCACGAGCTACTTCGAATCGCTCTCACCGGCCTTCCAGGAGGCGAAGGCCGCGGCGGCGTCCGTCCTCGCGCTGAACCAGGACGCGATGGTGCGCAAGAACGACCGGCTGCGCCAGCAGAGCGAGCAGGTGAACACGTTGATGGCGCTGGCGGTGGTGGCGGCGCTGGGCTTCGGCCTGTTCTTCACCACGTCGCTGGTGCAGCGAGCGCTCCGTCCGGTGTCCGTGCTGTCGCAAGCGGTGCGCCGCCTGGGGCAGGGCGACGTGGAGGCGCGAGCGGTGGTGGAGGGGCGCGACGAAATCGCCGGGCTCGCGCGGGACTTCAACACCATGGCGGAGCGGCTGGCGCAGTACCGCAAGAGCAGCCTGGGCGAACTGCTCCAGGCGCAGGCGGTGTCGCAGGCGGCCATCGACAGTCTGCCCGACCCCGTGCTGGTGCTGGGCGCGGAAGGCGGGCTGCTCAACGTGAACGCCGCGGCGGAGGACGTGCTGCGCCTGCGGCTGGACGAGGGCGGGGACGCGCTGGGCCGGGTGGAACCCGAGGTGCGCGCCGTGCTGGAGCGGGTGCGAGCGCACGTCGTGGGAGGAAGGGGCGCGTACCAGCCCCGGGGCTACGAGGAGGCGGTGCGAGTGGAGTCGTCTCCAGAGGGCGTCCGGTGGCTCCTGCCGAGAGGCAGCCCGGTGCACGGAGAGACCGGGGAAGTGGTGGGCGCCACGCTCATCCTCCAGGACGTGACGCGGCTGCGGCGCTTCGACGAATTGAAGAACGACCTGGTGGCCACGGTGGCGCACGAGTTCCGCACGCCGCTCACGTCGCTGCGCATGGCCATCCACCTGGTGGCCGAAGGTGTCGTGGGGCAGGTGACCGAGAAGCAGGCGGACCTGCTCTTCGCGGCGCGCGAGGACTGCGAGCGGTTGCAGGGCATCGTGGACGACCTGCTGGACCTGTCGCGCATCCAGTCCGGGCAGCTCCAACTGGACGTGCGGGAGGTGCGCACGGAGGAGTTGGTGGAGCAGGCGCTGGCCGCACAGCGCACGCTGGCGGAGGACCGGGGCGTGCGCCTGTCGCAATCCCTGTCACCGGACGTGGAGACGGTGCGGGTGGATCCAGACCGGCTGCACCTGGTGCTGGGAAACCTGGTGGGCAACGGCGTGAAGCACACGCCGCACGACGGCGAGGTATCCGTGCACGTGTCGCGCGAAGGCACCCTCGTGCGCTTCGAGGTTGAGGACACCGGCGAGGGCATCCCCGCCCAGGAGCAGGCGCGCATCTTCGAGAAGTTCTACCGCGCCCCGGGCGCACCGGCGGGAGGCGCGGGCCTGGGGCTGTCCATCGCACGCGACATCGTCCAGGCCCACGGCGGCGAGCTGGGCGTGGTGAGCACCCCGGGCCAGGGCAGCACCTTCTGGTTCACGCTGCCACAGCCTGAACAGGGCTGAAGCCCGCGGTCACATCGGCGCGGACGTCTCCAGCTGGCGCATCGCTTCCTTCCGCGCGTCGGACGCGGAGCGGACGATTTCAGCGCTCGACTGGCCGAACGCGTCCGCGTCCATCTTGCGCAGTCGGGGCACCACCTCGCGCTCCTCCTCCGCCATGTGTTGCGCGGCCACTGCCTCCAGTTGCCGCACCGTGGCCTCGCGGCGGCGCGGGTCGTGGCGGACGCGCAACAGTTCGGAGATCAGCTGGGTCATCTCCCCGTGCTCCTCCACCGCGAAGTCGATGCGCGGCCCTTCGACGACGGTCCGCGCGACGGGATACACCCAGCGCTCCTCGAGGGTGCTGTGCAGGGTGAGCGTTTCGGCCAGGCGCAGGCTCAGCTCCGGCTTCTCTTCGTCCGGCGCATGGTGCCAGGCCTCGAAGAGGGCCTCTGCGTCGCGGTGCTGCTGGATGAGCACGTCGATGAGGTTCATGACGGGCCAGGGTTCGCATGAGCGCGCAAGGGCGCAATCCACTCTCCAGGATGAGCGCCCCTGTACGCCCCGGCCGCCAGTGCCGGACTGCATGCACTGGCGCACAGGCCGCCTGCGTCACGTCTCCGATTCGTACTTCTTGCGCTTGCGCCACAGCGTGGACGCGTCGATGCCGAGCAGCCGGGCTGCTTCATCCAGCGTCGGCACGGACGCCATCACCCGCAGGATGTGTTCGCGCTCCACCGCTTCCAGCGTGTGCGGCCCGCCCAGCGTCACCCCAGGCCCCACCGCGGACGCGATGCGCTCCGGGAACGCCTGCGGCTCCACGACGCCTGACGCGCCCACGATGAGCGCCCGCTCCAGCGCGTTGCGCAGCTCACGCACGTTGCCCGGCCAGGGGTAGGCCCGCAGCATCGCCTCCGTGGCGGGCGACAGCTCCGGGGCCGGACGCTGCGCGGCCTTCGCGAAGAAGGCGATGAAGCGGCGGGCCAGCGGGAGCAGGTCCTCCGGCCGCTCACGCAGGGACGGGAGCTTCACCTCCAGGACGTTCAACCGGTACATCAGGTCCTCGCGGAAGCGTCCCTCCGCCACGTCCTTCTCCAGGTCGCGGTGCGTGGCCGCCACCACGCGCACGTCCGCCTTGCGCGTGCGTCCCTCGCCCAGCCGTTCGAACTGCTTCTCCTGCAGGAAGCGCAACAGCTGCGCCTGGAGCGAGGGGCTCATCTCCGCCACTTCATCCAGGAAGAGCGTGCCCCCTTCCGCCTGCTCCACGCGCCCCGGCTGGTCCTTCACCGCGCCCGTGAAGGCGCCGCGCGCGTGGCCGAACAGCTCGCTCGCCAGCAGTTGTTCGGACAGGGTGGGGCAGTTGATGGTGACGAAGGGCCGCTTGCGCCGGGCGCTCATCGAATGCAGCGCCCGCGCGAGCACCCCCTTGCCCGTGCCGCTCTCCCCGCGCAGCAGCACGGATGCGTCGGACGTGGCCGCGCGCTGGATGAAGCCAATGGCCGCGTGCATGGCCGGCGACGCCGTCTCCAGCGTGGCCTCCGGCACCGCCTGCGCCAGCTGTCCCTCCAGGTCCCCCAGCTGAGAAGTCAGCTCACGCTGCGCCTTCGCGCGCTCCAGGACGTGGCGGATCTGCGCGGGGGTGAACGGCTTGGGCAGGTAGTCGCGCGCGCCGCGCTTCACCGCCTCCACGGCCGTGTCGAACGTCGCGTAGGCGGTGATGAGGATGACGTCCAGCGCGGGGGATTCGGCGAGCAGGCGGGGCAGCAGCTCCAGTCCGGACGCGTTGCCCAGCCGCAGGTCCACGAACGCCAGGTCCGCCGGGCCTTGAGCGAGCGCCGCGAGCGCGGCCTCTGGCGTGGCGGCCTCGCGCACCTCGCAGCCCAGGCCTTCCAGGCACACCCGCAGGGTGTGGCGGATGTTTCGCTCGTCGTCCACCACGAGCACCCGCATGGGGCGCTCCGTCGCCTCGGTACTGGCACGCACTTCCATGGGCACAGTCTAAGAGCACGCCGTGTGCCGGGCCCGTCTGTCGGATGCCGGGCGGCGCAAGCCCTGGGGGCGCACTGCATCCGGCACGATGTGCCCCGGGTGGCGGTTGCAAGGTGCAACGCGGAACGGGCTGGTGTCTGCTGCGGCGTGGCCGTGCGGCTGGCACGCGCCATGGATGGAAGGGAGCCCATGAGCAACGAAGGGACGCCTCCGGACGAGGGGGGCGAGGAGAAGAACATCTTCGCGAAGGAGCTGGTCCCACCGCCCAGCATCTGGCTGCGCAAGGGCACCTGGCTGGCCCTCGTCTTCATATCGATGGTGGGCGTCTTCATCTGGCTCCAGGGCGGGGAGGACCGCGCGCTGGACGCCATGTCCCCCTCGCAGCGCGAGGCCCTCTTCTCGGACACCCGCGACGAGTTCCGCCTGCTCTGCCTGGCGGATGGCGGCGCCTCGCGCTGGCCCAAGAAGTGCGCGAATCACGCGGCGTTCCTCGTCCGCTTCTCCGAGTGCGACGACACCTGCCGCCGCGAGGTGGAGCCCTTCCTCCCACATCCCACCCGCTGAGCGCCGCCGAGCAGCCGGGCCAGGGCCTGTGTGGACGCACCCAGGCCACCGTCACCGGCAGTGAAGCCCATGCCGGACGGCTGGAATGATCGCGCCAGGGTGCCTTCCGGGCCCCCTTTGTGGACGTGAGGCGTCCTCCACCGAGTGTCCCACCTGACAGGATGAAGTGTCCCGTATGACCCTGCGGGGCAATGCAGACCCGTTTGCAGGATATTTCAAGGGACGCGGGCTTGAGTCGGGGGGAGAGGTGTTGTCTATCCTACGAGTCCTGACGGAGCCCCGGTCCTCGGGGGAGCCCATTGGGGCCGCGGAAGGATGAGCGACAATGAGCTGGCGCAGCAGGCCCGGCGCGGGAGTACGGCCGCGCTTCATCGGGATGGGTGACATGGGCCCGCGAGGGGGTGCGTGATGGCGATGAGGCTCAAGCAGAAGATGATGGTGCTGCCGACGGTGGCGGCGGTGTTCCTGGTGGCCATCGTGGCGGTGACGGTGGTGCTGGGCGCGCGCACGCGGAGTGCCTCGGAGCGCATCGGTTCCAGCCTGGCGCCGTCGGTGAGCCAGGCGCAGACGTCCCGCGCCGGGTTCGCCGCGTTGCACCAGGACGTGGGCGACGCGGTGGCGCTGCACGCGGTGAAGCAGGAGACGCTGGACGCGCAGGTGACGGAGCTCCAGAAGGGGCTCACTGCGCTGCGAGCGTTTCCGGACGTGGATGGCCCGAAGGTGGAGGCGCTGCAGGGGGCCTTCACGCGCTACTGGCAGGAGGCGTCGCAGGTGGTGGCGCTGGCGGCGCGCAATGACGCGGCCGCGGAAGCCGCGCTCGCGAAGCTGGAGCCCGCGTACCGGACGATGCACACCGGCCTGGAGTCCGTGACGGCGCAGCAGGAGGCGTCGCAGCGAGAGACCTTCATGGAGGTGTCGTCGCTGCACGGCATGACGCTGACGTGGGTGCTGGTGTTGGCTGTGACGTGCATCGTGGCGCTCGCGGTGGCCACGGTGTGGCTGCTGCGCGAGGTGACGACGCCCCTGGCGCGGCTGACGGCGACGGCGACACGCATCGTGCGGGAAGGCGACCTGTCGCTGGCCATCGACACGAGCGCGCAGGATGAAGTGGGTGAGCTGGCGCGCAGCATCCAGACGCTGATGACGCGGCTGGTTTCGGTGCCCAACACGCTGCGCGCGGTGGTGACGGAGCTGACGGCGGCGGCGTCGCGGCTGAACGCGGCGAGCCACGAGCAGCTCAACTTCCTGACCAGTCAGTCGCGCAGCCTGACGGAGGCCAGCTCCACCATCGCGGAGATCGCCCAGACGTCCGGCATGGCGGCCAGCCGCGCGGAGATGGTGTTGAAGGTGGCGGCGCAGGCGGACGCGTACAGCGCCTCCGGGCAGGTGTCCATCGAGCGCAGCGCGGAAGGGTTGCAGCAGATCCGCGCGCGGGTGGGCGCGCTGGTGGGGAGCATTGGCGTGCTGTCCGAGCAGGCGGTGCACGCGGGTGAAATCATCGGCAGCGTGAAGGACCTGGCGGACCAGTCGAACGTGCTCGCGTTGAACGCGGCCATCGAGGCGGCGCGGGCCGGCGAGGAAGGCCGTGGCTTCGCGGTGGTGGCCAAGGAGATGCGGGCGCTGAGCAGCCAGTCGCTGCAGAGCACGCAGCGCATCGGGAAGATCCTCCTGGAGATCAACCAGGCCATCCGCGAGACGGTGGGCATCGCGGAGGAGGACAGCCAGAAGATGGAGGAGGGCATCGAGCAGGTGCTCTCGTCCGCCACGACGCTGAAGGACATCACCCAGGTGGTGCAGGAGAGCAGCCAGGCGGCGCGGCAGATCGTCGCCTCGGTGACGCAGCAGAACGCGGGCATCACGCAGATGACGGAAGTGGTGACGCAGCTGTCGGAGATGATGAGCGACGTGGTGATGGCCACGAGCAACGCCGAGCAGGCGGTGGGGCAGATCAACACCTCCCTGGGCAAGCTCCAGGAGCTGTCCACCACCTTCCGCGTCTAGCCGTCCAAGACAGCGTCAAGCAGGGCCCACGGGCCGCTCCGGAAACACCGGGGCGGCCTGTTGTGCGTCAGACGCCCTTGAGGATGATCCGCTTGTCGCCGAAGACGGCGGAGACTTCGATTTCTCCGCCCATGGCCTCCACGGCGCGCCGGAGTGTGGAGAGCCGGTGATCGTCCCGGGCTTCGGTCTGGGAGAGCTGACCCTGGGAGATGCCCATCCGTTCGGCGAGCTGCGTCTGCGTCATCCCCGCGAACTCGCGCACCTCCCGCAGACTCATCTCCAGGAGTTCCTTCCGGACGCGCTCATCCTGTTCCTTGAGTTGCGCTGGCGTGAACTTCTCCCGGCGCATCCCCTTCCAGCTGTGGAGCTTCATGACTCCGTCTCCTCGCGCTCGTTCTTCGAATCGTCATGAAGTCCGGCGGCCCTCTCCCAGAGGTAGCGCAGCCAGATCTTCTCCGCCTGGGGGATCATTCTCTCGTAGAAGCGCTTGTCTCCGGTCTTGTCGCCCCCCAGTAGCAGGACCCCGTTGCGCGCAGGATCGAAGGCGTAGAAGACCCGGAGGGGATGTCCTCCGGACTGGATGCGGAGCTCCCGGAGCGGTTGGGAAGTGCCCTTGATCTGGCTGCTGTATGGGAACCCAAGTGTGACCCCCTTCGCGGCCAGAAGCTCCACCCCGTGGTCCACGGACCGCGCCGTCTCTTCGTCGAGAGCAAGGAACCAGTCCCGGAACTCATCGGTTCCGAAGACTTCAATCCCATGAGACAGAATATCATTCCTGGATGATATTCCGTCAAGATGATGGGGGGACGGCTTTGTGCGCTTGGAATGGGGCAGGGTCGCGTGCTCCCGTCGAGAGAAGACGGGAGACCCTAGGCCCTACCTCTGACGTCACTCGCCCTGCATCAGGCCCTTGCTGCGGTCGCTCGGGTAGATGAGGAGGGCTGCCAGGGCGTCACGTCAGGCGTAACTTGTATGCTACGCCCCGGATTGAAGCCTGGAGCCCTGCCATGCCCCCCACGGGATTCGACCGTTACTTCGAGAAGAAGCTCAAGCGCCCGGCCTTCGCGGAGGCGTATGCGAAGGCGCGCGCCGAAGTGGATGCGGCGGACAGGCTGATTCGCGCCCTGGATGCGCGGCGCGAGGAGGCAGGCCTGAGCAAGGCGGACCTGGCCCGGAAGGCGGAGACCCCGCCGGAGGTCGTGCGCCGCCTGTTTACGGCCCCTTTGGCGAACCCCACGCTGTCGACGGTCACGAAGTTGGCCGCCGCGCTGGGGTGCCGCCTTCAGCTGGTGCCGGTCCCCGCCCGCCGGAAGGCAGTGCGGTCACGAGCACCTGCCGCCCGCGTCCGCCGCAAGTAGGACGCGCCTCAGCCAGCCCATACGCTCCGGGGTCGGCGGCGCTGGTACTCGTCCCGGAGCGCTCGGACCTTCGCGTAGTCGGACTCTGAAATCACGGTGCGGAACGCCTTCGTCTTCCCGGTCAGGAGGACGAGGCTCGGGCCGCCCAGTCCCAGTGCTTCTCCGTCCCGCTCCAGGAGACAGAAGAGCCGGTAGTGACGCCGGCCTCTGCCATCCGCGCGGACTTCCTGGAGCCCCGCCATGGCGCCATGCATGGCCTCCCACTTTCCCCCGCCGCTGAACGCGGGCGGCGGCGCGTCCGCCACGGCCTTCACGACGGCGAGCAGCTTCGCGCTGACCGCATCCGGACACGCGTCGAGGAAGTCGCGGGCCGGAACGGTGCGCACCGGGTCGTCCTCCGTATGGCGCTGGAAGAAGTGGATGCGCCAGGGCTGGACGTGCTTCGAATGGGGCAGGGTCGCGTGCTCCCGTCGAGAGAAGACGGGAGACGCTAGGCCCTACCTCTGACGTCACTCGCCCTGCATCAGGCCCGTGATGCTGCCGTCCGGATGGACCGTGACACGTCGGGCGGCGGGCTCACGCGGCAGGCCCGGCATGGTGAGCAGCTCTCCAGTCAGCGCCACCAGGAAGCCTGCTCCCGCGGACAGGCGCACCTCGCGCACCGTCAACGTGAAGCCCCGGGGCCGGCCTGTCTTCGCCGGGTCGTCCGACAGGGACAGGTGCGTCTTCGCCATGCACACCGGCAGCCCCGCGCCTCCCAGTGCCCGCGCCGTCTCCAGGTCCTTGCGCGCCCCTGGCGTGAAGGCCACGTCGTCCGCGCCGTACACCGTGCGCGCGATGGCGCGAATCTTCTCCTCCGGCGTCTGCTCCAACTCGTAGAGGAAGCGCGGCTTCGGCGGCGCCGCGTCCGTCGCGTCCAGCATCGCCAGCACCGTGTCCGCCAGCTCCAGCGAACCCTCGCCGCCCTTGCCGAACCCGTCGCATACGGCAATGCCCACGCCCCTCGCCTTCGCGAACGCGCGCACTTCGTCCAGCTCGGCTTCCGTGTCCTGCGGGAACCGGTTCACGCACAACACCGCCGGCAGGCCGAACGCCGCCACCGACTCCAGGTGCTTCTCCAGGTGTCCGAAGCCCTTCAAGAGCGCCTCGCGGTCCGGCTCCGCCACCTGCGCGGCCGCCGCGCCGCCGTGGTGCTTCAGCGCCCGCAGCGTCACCACCAGCATCACGCCCCGGGGCCACACGCCCGCGCTCCGGCACTTGATGTCCAGGAACTTCTCCGCGCCCAGGTCGAAGCCGAAGCCCGCCTCCGTCACCACCTCGTCCGCGTACGCGAGCGCCAGCCGCGTGCCCACCACCGACGAACACCCGTGCGCGATGTTGCCGAACGGCCCCGCGTGCACGATGGCCGGCCCGCCCTCGCGCGTCTGGGCCAGGTTCGGCATCAGCGCGTCCTTCAGCAGCGCCACCATGGACGCCGCCGCGTTCACGTCGTTCGCGCGCACCGGCGAGCCGTCCGGCGCCTGACCCACCACGATGCGCCCCAGCCGCGCCTCCAGGTCCTTCAGGTTCTCCGCCAGCGCCAGGATGGCCATCACCTCGCTGGCGGCCGTGATGTCGAAGGACGTCTCGCGCGGCACGCCGTGCGCCTTGCCGCCCAGCCCCACGATGACGTTGCGCAGGAACCGGTCGTTCATGTCCATCGCGCGGCGCCAGCGCACCCGCGTGCCCTCCATCACCACCGGGTGGCCGTAGTACACGGCGTTGTCCACCAGCGCGGACAGCAGGTTGTGCGCGCTGGTGATGGCGTGCAGGTCGCCGGTGAAGTGCAGGTTGATGTCCGCCGCCGGCTCCAGGCTCGCCTGCCCACCGCCGGTGCCGCCGCCCTTCACGCCGAAGACAGGCCCCAGGGACGGCTCGCGCAGCGCCGCCACCGCCTTGCGGCCCCGCTTGCGCAGGCCCATGGCCAGCGCCACCGACATGGTCGTCTTGCCCTCGCCCGGGGGCGTGGGATTGATGGCCGACACCAGCACCATTCGGCCCTGGCGCGAGCCGCGGCCCAGGGCGTCCAGCGACACCTTGGCGCGGTCTCGGCCCCAGGGGAGGACGTCTTCCGGCGCGAGACCCAGCTCGGCGCCGACTTCAGTGATGGGACGGAGCGTCATGGCGGGGGACTCTCCGCGTCCCGCCGGAGGAGGTCAACGCTCGCGACACGGGGGCAGGCAGGCGCGCATCGCAGGACGGTTCCCCGGGAGGCAGGCGGGGTGGGAGGATGCAGGAGCAGGGCGGAGCCCGGGGGCGCGATGGAATACGCGGCCGGGAGTTCCGTCAGGGAGAGCATCATGAACCGCATTCTCGGCATCGCATCGGTGGGGATGGCTTCGCTGGCACTCGGAGTGGCCCTGTGGGGGCCCGGGAAGTCGGAGGCCCCTGTCGTCCAGGAGGCGCCCCGCGTGCAGGACTCGACGGCGGACGTCCGGGCGCTCCAGAACCGCGTGAAGGCGCTGGAGGAGACGGTGCAGTTGCTGTCCCGGCGGATGCTGGCCTTCGAGCAGGGCGGCGGCACGGCCTCGGCCGGCACGGGCGGTCCTCCGCCCGCGGGCCTGGAGGCGGAGGTCGCGAAGCTGCGCGAGCAGATGCGCGGCGTGATGGTGGGCGAGGCGCTGACCAACGACAGCGCGAAGCAGTCGCTGAAGGAGCTGATGCGCACGGTGCAGGACGAGCAGCGCACCGAGCAGCGCCAGCAGTGGCAGCAGCAGGTGGACCAGATGCGCGTGCAGGCGGAGACCGAGCGCTCCGACCGCATCAAGACCTTCATCAGCAACGCGCGGCTCAACTACAGCCAGGAGCAGGCGCTGACGAAGGCGATGCAGGCCGAGGACACGAAGCGCCAGGAGCTGGCGTCGGCGATGTCGGGAGGCCGGCCGGGCCGTGACATGCGTCAGCAGATGCGCGACCTGCGCACGCAGACCGACGCGGAGATGCAGAAGGTGCTCAGCGCGGAGCAGATGACGCAGTACCAGCAGATGCGCCGCGACGACATGAATCCGCGCGGCGCTGGCGGCCCCCGGGGCGGTCCCATCGGCGGTGGCTGGGAGGGGAACGGCGCCGGCGGGCGGTAGTCGCTCAGGCCCGCAGGACGTCTTCCAGGTCGAAGGCGTCCGCCAGGGCCACCGACGGGGTGCACAGCAGCACGGGGACCCGAGCGGACGCCGCGCGAGCGGCCTGGACCCGGTCCCAGACGGCATTCGCGGGCAGGTCCACGTCCCGTTCCTCCAGGAAGAGGAACGGGACGTCCGCGTCAAAGGACTCCGCGGGCTGGACACGGAAGCCGCGCAGGAAGCCGTTCATCGTCCGCGACGCCCGGTCGGCAATCTCTCCCAGCCACGCCGCTTCCCCTTCACCCAGGGAAGTTGTGGGCCCGGGAGGAAACGTGGAGAGCACGGCCTCGTCGCGAGGCGAGCCAGGCTCCACGAAGGGGATCGATATCCCCGCGAGCAGGGACAGTTCCTCCTGGACGACGTGCCACCGGCCATCCGGGAAGCGCCGCAGCGTCACGGTGTAGTCGTCGTCATCCATGCCCAGCACCAGCGTCACGGGGCCGTCCACCGCGTCCAGCACCTGCGTCTGTTGAAGCCGGCCGTGAGCCAGTTCGCGCAGTAGCGTGAAGAAGGCCACCAGGTCGCGCGTGGCCGAGCCCTCCGGATCCACAATCACGGTCAGCCGCCGGGGACGCGGCACGACGTCGCGAAGCGAGCGCAGTCCCTCGGCCTGGATGCGCGTGAGCCGGTTGGACATGGCCGCGAGCCTACGCCAGACACCGGAAACACGAACGCCGCGAAGCTCCCGGAGGAACCTCGCGGCGCGAGTGATGCCCAGGCCCGAGCGGCGCCTACTTCCCGCCGAAGATGCCCTTGAGGCGCTTCTTCGCCTCTTCCTCGGCGCGCTGCCTGGCCTTCTCCTGCTCGATGCGGGCCTGCTCCTCCAGCTTCTTCTTCTCCTCGTTGGCGCGCGCCTCCAGCTCCTGACGCTTCGCCTCCGCTTCGGCCTTCGCCTTGTCCTGGCCTCCCGTGAGGATGTCCTCCACGGCCTTGCCCTTCTCACCCAGCAGGCCGCCCAGCGCGGCCCCTCCGGCCAGCTTCAGGATGGTCGTCGCCGCCGGCTTCACGTCGATGCCCGTCACCTCCGGGCTCCACGCCTTGCCTGAAATCTTCAGCCCCACCGGGATGGCTTCCGTCGGCGTCACCTTGCCCACCGTCAGCGTCTTGATGGTCGCGGGCGTCAGCGACACGCCGCCCGTCAGGTCCAGCGTGCCGTCCAGCCCGATGCCGCCGTCGAAGCTCATCGCCGCCTCCGGCCGCGTCCAGGTGATGGGCTTGCTCAGCTGCGCCACGCCGTTCTTGATGGTCACGCTGAAGGGCAGGTCCCCGCCCAGCGACGTCACATCGCCGCTCTTGAGCGCCTTCGCGAAGGGCAGCGCCTTGGCCAGCGGCCCCGTGACGGACGACACCAGGTCCTTGCCCAGGAACGTGCCCTCCAGCAGGTTGCCGTTGATGCCGCCCAGCAGCGTCTGCTGCAGCTTGTCCGGCGTGTAGCCCACGCCCTGCACGTCCACGTTGCCGTTGAACTTGCCCGTCAGCACCTGCTTCGGCGTGCGCGCCGCCAGCGCCTGCGCGACCTCCAGGCCCTGCACCTGCACCTTCGCGGTGAAGGGCCGGGCCTCCGGCGCGGGCCCCAGGCGGATGGTCGTCCCGTCCGCCACCACCTTGCCGCCGTAGATGCCCGTCGAGAACTTCTCCACGGTGATGAGGTCGTCCACCATCTTCACCACGCCCGTCACGTTGGACAGGTCCATCGCCGTGTAGCGCAGCGACGCGATGGCGAACTGGATGTCACCCCGGTAGCCGTTGAAGCGACTGGCCTCTCCCGGCGGCGGCTCCGGCGGAGGCTTTCCGCCCGTGCGCGCCAGCACCTGCTCCTCGCTCATCAACAACTTCTCCGCATCCAGCCGCGCGGCCTTCACGTCCGCCTTGAACGTCGTCGTCGCCTTCTTGCCCGTGCCCGCGAGCGCCACCGTGGCGGTGCCCGTCACCGTGTCCTCCAGCGCGCCCAGGCTCATGCTGGTGACGTTCACCGTCATCCCGCTGCCCGTCTTCGCCGGCGCGTACGTGCCCGCCGCCGCGACCTCCAGCCGCTGCCCCGGCGCCTTGTTCACCAGCAGGCCCGGCCGCATGTCCACGCCGTTGAGGTCCGCCTTCGCGTCGAAGCGCAGCGCGCCGCCGCTCGCCGCCGCGCCCGTCACCTTCGCGTTCAGCTTCATCGCGCCGCCGGCGTCCTTCGTCAGCTGATCCGGCACCCGCAGCCGCACCGGCGTCAGGTCCACCGCGATGTTGATGGCCTGCGCCTCCTGCGTGCCGCTGCCGCGCACGTCCAGGCCAATGGGGCCGGCGATCATGCCGTTGAGCTGCTTGCGCAGCGGCGGGTAGTACTCGGCGAGCACGGCCGGGTCCAGGTTGCGGCCCACCAGCTCAAGGCCCTCCACCGCGGGCTTGTCCGTGAGCAGCCCCTTCACCTTGCCCTTGCCCGTGATGGCCGCGGGGCCCAGGTTCAGGTTCAGCTTGTCCAGCGCCAGGTCACCGGTGGCCATGTCGCCCGTCACGTCCGTGTCGAGCACCACGTCCAGCGCCTTGCCGCCCTCCGAGCCCGCGAACTTCAAGCCCAGCGCCTTGATGACGCCCACCAGCTTCGTGGGGCCCTTGCCGCCGGGCACCGCGCCGCCCAGGTCCGCCTTCCAGTCCGCGTCCAGCGTGCCCGCCTGCAGCCCCACGTCCGGGGGCAGGAACGGCCCCAGCGGCGACAGGTCGATGTGCTCCGCCTTCAGCGTCACCTGCTCTGGCGTGGGGATGAGCGTCGCCGGCAGCGGGGCCGCGGCGAGCGTCATCTTCAAGTTCTGCTTGTCCGCGAGCACCGCGGCCGCCAGGTCCACCTTCAGCGGCTGGCCCACGCGCAGGTCCTTCACCTCGATGTCCAGGTCCTTCACCGCCAGCTCGCGCGCCTGCGCGCCGCCCGCGCGGTCCACGAAGCGGATGGTGCCGTCGGTGAGCGCCGCGCGCTCCACGTGCACGCCCGACAGGTCCGTGGGCTGCGTCTCCTCCTCGGGCGTCTCCTCCTTCGGCTGCTGCGCGGCCAGCTTCTCCTGGAGGCGCTGCACGTTGGTGGTGCCGTCCGCCAGGCGGAGGACGTTCACGGTGAGCCCGGACACCTCCGCGTCCTGCACGCGGATGTCCTTGCCCTTCGAGGTGAGCAGCGGCATCGCCGCCACGCTCACCGTCACGTCCTTCACCTCCGCGAGCGGCAGGTCCTCGCCCTCGGCGGCGCCCACGCTGACGTTCTGGATGTGAGCGCCCACGTAGGGAAAGAGTTTCGTGGAGACGTCGCCAATCTCGATGGGGCGCCCCAGCTTCTGCGAGTACGTCGCGGCCTGGTCGCGCGCCGTCTTCAGCAGGATGGCGTCCAGGCGCCACAGCACCACCGCCACGATGGCGATCAGGAGGACGAGGATGCCTCCCAGCACATACGGCCAACGCTTCTTCTTCACAGCCGCCACGGTTCCTCCTCCGTCGGGAGAGCGGTCGAACGCTTAGCGCAGCGCCAAGAGCGCCGCACCTCCCATGCACGAAAGGAGGTTGCCAGCGTGACGATCAACAGCCGGGGGAAAGTCATACTCCTGTCGACCCTTGCATCTAGGCACGACGGCCCCCCCAGGAAGGGGGCCTCATGCTTTGAGGACGCAAGAGTTCGGAGCTTTCAAGGAATCATGGGGTAGGTCGGGCGGCGCCTAAAGGTCGATGACCTCCGGCTCCATCCCGGACGCGGGCGGCGTGTCGCCCTGGCCCTCCAGCAGGAAGCCCCAGGGCGCGTACACGTTCCCGCCGGTGAACGCGTCCACGTAGAGCACCACCGGCGTGTCCAGCCCGTCGTACGTGACCTCGAAGATGGACAGCTGGCCCTTCCCCTGGCCCTGTCCATCCACCTGGGTGAACTCGCAGCAGTCGCCCATGCGGCGCCACGCCACCGGCTGGCCTTCCGGCCCGCGCAAGAGCTTGAAGTACGCCATCACGCCCTTGTCGCCCCAGCCCACCCGCACCGGGTTCTCCGGCCGGGTGCCGTAGGTCAGCGGATCCGGCCGCTTCGGCAGCAGGGGCGCGGTGCGGTGCATCACCTCCTGCATGGACGTGCCCGGGGAAGCGCACGCCGTCAGGAGCAACACCGCGGCGGGGATGCATCGGAACAGGGACATCGGGACCTCCAGCTCGGCCTGGGAAACGCCCCAAGCTGGCGTCCGCCCCGGTTGCCGCGCATCCCCATCCCCCGCACGGACCGTCCTCCGGGAAACGCACCCCCGAGCCCAGCGCACACGCGCAAGGTCCGGGGGGGAAGGACGGCCAGGCTGCGCTTCTTCAGCTCAGCGACTTCAGGTCCAGGCCCAGCTCGTGGCGGTAGCGCTCGAAGCATCGCGCGCCCGCCGTCAGCCGCAAGAGCGCCCCTTCCGCCAGGGGTCTCGCGCACGCGGGGTTCGCCTCCACCAGCGGACGCAGCACTTCCTTGTTCCAGGTCTCGGAGTGCTTCACATCCAGCGTGGAGTGCAGCGCGTAATAGCGCCGCACGCGCATGTCGAACCCCAGCCGCTTGAGGCCCTCGTTGACGCACGCGGTGCGGCCCGGCGCCGTCTCCTCCACGATGCCCAGCGCGCCCACCGCGTGGTACGTGTAGCGGCGGTTGAACGCGAACGCGCAGAGCAGGTTCGCCAGCGCGTGCGCTTCCCACACCGTGTCCTCGTCCGTGGGCTTCAACCCCAGCTTCCGCGCCATCTCCGCGAGCATCGGTCCGTGCATCGCGTCCTCGCGCCCGCGGCCCATCTCGTCCCAGTAGTTGCGCGCCAGCTCCAGCTTCGCCCGAGTGGGCAGCTGCAGCTGCGTCAGCGCCACCAGGTCGTCGAAGCCCGCCTCGCCCGCGACCTCCTGCGTGAGGAACCAGTCCATCTGTTCACGCGTCGCCTGCGTGGCGAGCCACGGGAACAGCGGATCATGCTGTCCGGGACCGGACTCCTTCAGATCCTCGAACCACGCGATGAACCCGTTCGCGTCCTCCGGTGCCTCGGCGGCCCATGCCGCCACGCGCTGTCGCTCCGCCTCTACGTACTCACCTTCGAGCAACCGCAACTGCGTCTCCTCCTGCACGGCTGCCCGCCAGCCCTCGGTGGGAAACCCTGGAGCCAGTCGCGCGTGGTTGAAGCGCAAGAGGGTCCGGTGAAGCCGTTCGGACAGGCGTGCGTCCTCCGTCCCCGCTTCCCCAGCCACCTCGCCAAGCCCGCTCATGGTGCGCACCCTCTCTACACATACCGGAAGGCGGGAGTGCCTTCCGGTCACATGTATGGGGATGACCTTGCACACCGGCCACATCGCTCCCGCCACCTTCGCCGTCAGTCAGGTGCGTTGCGAGAAAGACCACGTCCGCTCGCGCGACTGCGCGTATCAGGTCGCATGGAACATCAATCCGCATATGAAGCCCGGCGCCGTCGCATTGCGGCGCGCGTGCACGCAGCACCGCGAGTTCCTGCGTGCCCTGCGTGAAGCAGGCGCGGGCTTCTTCGAACTGCCCTTCGTCCACGGCGCGTTCGACTCCGTGTTCGCCAAGGACAACGCGGTGCTCGTCTCCCAGGAAGGCGAGCTGCGGGCCCTCCTGGCCACCATGCGCCACGGTCAGCGCCGTGGTGAACAACTCGCACGGGCCCGGTGGCTGTCCGCGCGCGGCTTCGACGTCATCGAGCCGCCGCGCGTGCACATCGAAGGGGGTGATGTGGCCATGCTGCCCGTGGGCCGGGGTGCCCTCCTGGGCTGGGGCATGCGCTCCACGCAGCGCGCCGCGGGCGTGCTGGAGGCGTTCCTCTCCGCGCCCGTCACGCCGCTGGAGCTGTGCGACCCGTACCTCTACCACCTGGACACCGCGCTCACCGTCCTGTCCGATGGCACCGCGCTGGTGTGTCCGGAGGCCTTCACGCCGGAGTCGCTGCGCATGCTGGAGCGCGCGGAGGGCATCCAGCAGGTGATTCCCATCGCGCGGGAGGACGCGCTCGCGTTCGGGCTCAATCTGGTGGAGGTGGGCAACACCGTCATCGTCGGCGCGCGCGTGCCTCGCGTGGAGGCGGTGCTGCGCGGCCTGGGGCGCCGGCCCGTCAGCGTGCGGTTGGATCAGTTCCACCTGGCCGGCGGCAGCGCGGCGTGCCTCGTGGCGCGCGTGCACACCCTGCCGCCCCTGTCCGCCCGGCGCTTTCGCGAGGAGCAGGAGCAGGACCTGGCCCAGCAGCTCTCCGCGTGACCTGCGCCAAAACGAAGACCTCCCCGGGCGACGAAGCGCGCGGGGAGGTCCGGGGTGAAGCGGGGAGGAAGCCTCAGGACTGTTCGCTGGTGACTTCCGGCGCGCTCAGCCCTTCGGCCTGCTGGAAGCGGCGCGGGTGACCGTCGCCACGGGTGCCGCCGGAGAGCTTGTCCACCCAGGGGTACTTCACAGCCTCTTCGGCCGTGTAGCCCAGGTTGAAGACGGTGGCGCTCTTGGGCTTGTCGGAGGCCTTCTCGTACAGCGTGCCGAACACGCGGTCCCAGAAGTAGTTCGTGATGCCGTAGTTGCCCTGCTCATTGTGGAAGTGGTGGGACATGTGCAGGCGCTTGATGTCCTTCAGCCACTTCTGCTGCGGGGCGTAGTTGAGGTGCTGGATGCAGTGGCAGAACTCGTAGAAGCACGTGGTCACCATGCCCCAGCCCAGCGCCGCCGCCGCGCCGGACCGGCCGCCGATGAGGTAGCCGATGGGCGTGAGCACCAGCGCGATGGTGGGCAGCGTGGTGTGCAGCGCGCCGAAGAGCACGCGCAGGTCGTGCGGGTCCTGGTGGTGGTCGAAGTGGATGCGCTTCCAGGTCACCGCCGTCGCCGCGGACTTGTAGAGAAAGCGGCCGTGCAGGATGTACCGGTGGATGAGGTACCAGCCGAACGGGTACGCCACCGTGGCCAGCAACACCGCCGCGCCCATGCGCACCGGCGCGTCGAACCACTTCACCGACAGCACGATGCAGGTGATGCCGATGAGGATGTAGGCGACGACGGCGTAGTAGGTGAAGAACGAGTAGACCAGGTCGCGCAGCGACATCCGGTCCAGGTTGTGCTTCCGGTTCAGGAAAGAGACCGCCACGGGGATTCCCTCACTATCCGCTCCGCCGCGAGTCCCGGGTTGCCGGGTGCGCGTGGCGCGAAGGCTTGCTCGCATCCCGGCCCTTGGGAGTGATGCGGTGGTTCCTGAGCTATCAGTCAAGAGACCCCTTGGCCCAGGAACGGTGAGGGCTCTCTTAGCGCCTTCCTGGAGGCGTTGAGAAGTTCCACTGTTGCCGCGCCCGCACAATGTCTGGCTGCCCGCCCCTCATCCGACCCGGAGGCGGACTTCCGTGCGGGAAGTCCACACCCCACCTTTCCGCCCACAGGCGCGAGCGATCGCGCGAGGGGGCAGACAGATGGCGCGCAAGGCACAGGGACAACAGGGCAGTGGGACCCAGGCGGGGGAACGCCCCGCGCGGCGGAAGACGGCCACCCGGAAGACGGCGGGCGGCGCCCCCAGCGAGGGCCGCCTGGAGCTGCGCCGCGACGTCGCGGAGTACCGGGCCGCCGCGGAGGCTCAGGCCGAAATCGTGCGCGAGCGCATCAACGCCGCGCTGGAGGTCAGCCGCCGCACGCGCGAGGAGATTGAGGAGCGCATCGCCAGCGAGCTGCACGCGCCCCGCGTCGCCGCGAAGAAGGCCGCCGCACCGGCTCGCAAGCGCACCCGCGCCTCCACGCGCGCGTCGGCGAAGTAGGGCGCGGCCCCACAGGCCCCCAAGGCCCGGTCTTCAGGAGCGGAGCGCCGGAGCCCGCGCGGGCTGCGCCGCTCCCTCCGGGCCGGAGGACTCCAGGTCCAGCGCGGAGAGCTTCTCCGCCAGCGCCTGGACCCGGTCGCCGCCGCCGTCCAGGGGGGACGCGGCGCGCGCACCGATGAAGCACACGCGGGCCCGCTCCAGCAGGGCCACCTGTGCGTGCAGCTGCGCGAAGAGGCGCTCCTGTCTGCGCGACAGCGCGTCCAGGTGGTTGAGCTCCTCACCCAGCGACGCGGCGGCGCGCTCCAACTGGCGCCGGGCCACGCCGTCCTGCGCGTCCTGGGCGCGCTTCTTCAACTCCTGCACCTGCGAGTCCACGCTCCCCTGGGACGCGGAGGACAGCTGCGTCTCCAATTCGGTGTGGGACTCGGCCAGGGTGAAGACGTCCCGGGCCAGCTTTCCGAGCACGGCCTGGAGCTTCTCCAGCCCCGGGCCCCGGGCCAGCTTGTGCGCCTCGTCCTGGCACTGACGGTAGAGCGTGAGCGCCCGGGCCACCAGTCCGCGCACCTCACCGGAGAGCGTGGCCTCCAGGCGCATGCCCCGGGTGGCCACCGCGTCCAGGTCCATGGCCAGGTTCGCCGGCAGCGTGCCGATGCTCCAGAACAGCGCCACCACGGCGTAGTCCACCATCAGCGGGAAGTAGCCCCACGCCGGGAGGAAGCGCGCGTCGAGCACCTGGTGCACGTACAGGCCCAGCGCGGTGGTGACGGCCGCGGCCCCGGCGCACAGCGCGACCTGGAGCGGCGTGCCCAGGCTGTCGCGCCCGTTGCCTCGCCACGCCAGCAGCCCCGCGGCGATGGCTCCCGCCACCGCGTGTGTCCAGGGCGACCCGAGCCCCAGCACATAGGGCACGGCGGGCAGCAGAACCATCCCCGCGCGCACCAGGAGGTTCTCCGCCGCCTTCGGCTTCACCGCGGTGATGGCCGCCGCCATCAGCGCGAAGTAGCCCGGCTCCACCGGCACGCGCAGCACCTGCCGCGCCACGCCGGCCACCAGCGCCATGGCCCCGGCGCCCACGAGCGCGTAGAGGCAGCGCGACTCGAAGTCCTCCCGCCGGATGAGTTGGATGGAGAGGGACATGGCGCACCGGGCTCCGTACGACGGGGGGACTAGTAGCTGTTGCTCTGCCCGAAGTTCTTCATCGTCTTCTTCTTGAGGTCGAGCGCCTCGCGGCGGACGTCGGAGTCACTCTGGGCACTGCCATAGGCTGCCTGGGTCTTGTCCACGTCCGCAAGCTCTCCTGCGAGCGCGGACGCCGAAGCGCCGAACAGTTTACGCGCGTTGGTCAGGAAGCTGAGCGCGCTCTCCCGGTTGCCGCTCTGCATCTGCTCCGCGGCCGCCTGGAGCTGCTGGGTACCCAACGCACGGATGGCATGGACGCGCACATCGCGGTCCAGGTTCGCGTGCACCACCTGGACGTCGTTCGTCACCTTCGCGCCCAGGGCCACCGTCACCTGCGACGGCAGGTCCGCCGCCACGTCCACGTACGACACGGAGGCGTCCAGCACGTTCATGTCCGCCGCGTTCGACGGCGCGTCCAGCGTCAGCTTCACCACCACGCGCGCGGACTGGCCGCCCGTCAAATCGTAGAGGGGGATGCGCACGAGGTTTCCTTCGCGGGTGGACGGCAGGCCCATCACCTCCACGCCGCTCACGCCGGGCGGCAGGGTCAGCGTCATGCTCACGTTGCGCGCGACGGTGCTGGCGGCCTGCTCCAGCTCACGGGTGAAGATGGCGGCCAGCTCCGAGGAGTCGCTGACGAAGCCGGAGAAGCCGCCGCCGCGCTCGGCCATGCCGCGCATCAGCGTGTCGTTGAAGCCGCTGCCCACGCCCAGCGCGCTCACGGTGATGCCCGTATCGCGCAGCTTGCCCACCTCGGAGAAGAGGCCCGCGTTGGACGTCACGCCCTCGGTGGGCTCGCCGTCGCTCAGCAGGATGGTGCGCGTCACCCGGTACTGCCTGGCGTACGCACGCACCGCTTCCGCGCCCGCCACCAGTCCGCCGCTCATGTGCGTGCCGCCATTCACCTGGATGGCGTCGATGGTGCTCAACAGCTCGCGGCGCGTGGTGTTGTTGATCTCCACGCTGGGCACCACCTTCACGTCGGAGCCGTAGTGCACCAGCGCCAACCGGTCCCCGTCGCGCAGCTGCCGCACCAGCTCCTGCGCGGCGCGCTTCGCGTCCGTCAGCTTGGCGCCATCCATGGAGCCGGAGCGGTCCACCACCAGCGACAGGTTCACCGGCACGCGCTGGACCTTCTCCGGCATGCGCGCCGACAGCTCGAACACGGCGAAGGCCTCACCCGGGCCCGTCTTCACGTACGCGCCGGACAGCTTGCCCGTGAGCTCCACCGGACCGGCCTTGCCGGACGCGGGCTGGCCCAGGACGACGGGCAGCACGCCCTGGATGGGCGCCTCATCCGGCTGAATCACGGTGTGGGTCTGGTCCACGGGGCTGGTGGCCACGGTCGGGGAGCGGAGCGGGGTCCGGCGCAGGTGTCCGTTGGGGAGCCGCTCTTCGACGACCGGCGGGTGCGAGGAGGTCTTCGCGAAGAACGAGCGCGCGTCGAGCGCGAGCGCGCCCACGAACAGCAGGCCAGCGAGAGTCAGCAACAGTTTGGTGCGGTTCATGCGCGGCGGACCTTCCCCCAAGGGGTGCGAGCGGACGAGCACACGCTCGCAGACCCGTCACGCGGGCGCATCGGTCAGTGGGAGGACCCTCCTCCCGATGACCGATGGGGCCCCGTGTCGGCGTTCCCCGGCGTCAGGCCGCGTCAGGCGGCCCGTGGCGCACCAGCTCCTCAACGGCGCCTCGCACGCGCGCCTCGTCGAAGGGCTTCTCCAGGAGCGGGTTGGGGATGTGCTCCAGGAAATCGCGCGCGCCCGCGGTGAAGGCGCCGCCGGACACGAAGACGAAGCGGCGCTCCAGGCCCGGGTGGTCGCGCCGCACGGCTTCGTACACGTCGCGGCCGGCGAGGTCCGGCATCATCACGTCGCACAGCACCGCGTCGAAGCCCGGCGCCTGCGACATGCGCTCCAGCGCCTGGCGGCCGCTCGTGGCCACCTCCACGTCATGGCCGCGCAACAGCCGCTGCAGCACGCGGCCCACCGCGGGCTCGTCGTCCACCACCAGCACGCGGCCTCGCGGCACCACGGGCGCGGCGGGCAGCGGGGCTTCCGGCGGACGGACGACCGGTTCGGGCCGGGGCGCGGGCAGCACCACGCGGAACGTGCTGCCCTTGCCCACGGTGGAGTCCACCTGGATGTCGCCGCCCAGCCCCGTGATGATGCCGTGGCAGATGGACAGCCCCAGGCCGGTGCCCACGCCCACGGGCTTGGTGGTGAAGAACGGATCGAAGATGCGCCCCATTACCTCCGGCGGGATGCCGATGCCCGTGTCGCGCACCTCCACCACCACCTGCCCGCCGGACACGCGCGTGGCGAGCACCACCTCGTGTTCATGCGCGGAGCCCTCCGGAATCGCCTGCGCCGCGTTCACCACCAGGTTGAGGAACACCTGGCAGAGGCGGCCCTCGTTGCCCATCACCTCCGGCACGGTGCCGTACTCCCGGCGCAGCCGCGCGCGGTGCCGGATTTCATTGGCGGCCATCATCACCACCGAGTCCAGCACCGCGTGCACGTCCACCGGAGTCATGCGCTCTTCATCCGGCCGCGAGAACGTCTTCAGCTGGCGGACAATCTGGCGCACGCGCTCGGCGCCCTCGCACGCCTCGCCCAGCACCTCCTGCCACTCCGCCACGTCCGGCGGGCGCACGCCGCGCACGCCGGGTCCGGGGGACAGGTGGTGGCGGAACTCGTCCGACAGGAAGCCCAGGTTGGAGACCACGAAGGCCAGCGGGTTGTTGATTTCGTGCGCGATGCCCGCCGCGAGCGTGCCCACCGACGCCAGCCGGTCCGCCAGCGTCAGCCGCGCCTTCAACTGGCGCTGCTCCGTCACGTCGCGCGCGATGGACACCACCGCGGGCTGACCGTCGAAGCGCAGGGGCAGCGAGGCCAGCTCCACCACGCGCGTGCGCCCGTCGCGCAGCACCAGGCGCCGCTCGCTGGTGAGCGGCGTGCTGTCCACGGACGCCACGCCGGTGCCCGGCACGTCCGCCAGGAACTCCGACAGCCGGCGGCCCACCAGCTCCTCCGCGCGCGCGAAGCCCAGCGTGGTGACGAGCACCGCGTTGGCGTAGACGATGTGGCCGTCGCGCTCGATGGCCGCCGGGTCGGGGAAGCCCTCCATCAGCGCGCGCAGGCTGGCCTCGGAGCGCTTCAGCGCCTCCTCCACCTCCCGCCGCTCCGTGATGTCGCGCGCCAGGCCCTCCACCGCCACCACGCGGCCCGCGGTGTCCGTCACCGGCGCCACCACGTGCTCCAGCCACAGGAGGCTGCCGTCAGGGCGCAGGAAGCGCAGCTCCACCGTCCCGCCGTCCAGGGACTGGGGCGACTCCAGCACGCGCTCCAGCGCGGCCCGGTCATCCGGGTGCACCTGCCGGTACCACAGCTCCGGATCCGTGTAGTGCGCCTCCGGCCCCAGGCCCAGCTTGGCGTGCGCCACGCGGCTGACGTACGCGAAGCCGCGCGGCGCTTCCCTCCGGTACAGGTACAGCACGTCGGACGCGTTCTCCGCGAGTTGGCGGAAGCGGTGCTCGTGCTCGCGCAGCGCCCGTTCGGACGCGCGGCGCTCCAGCGACACGGAGATGGCGCCGCTGGCCGCGGACAGCAGGTCCACCTCCAGGCGGTCCCACTCGCGCGCCTCGAAGCAGTTGTCGAAGCCCACGAAGCCCACCAACCGGCCCTGCACGCGCAGGGGCAGCACCAGCAGCGTGAGGATGCCCTGCGGCTCCAGGAGGTCCCGCTCGACGGAGGGGAAGGTGGCCACGCGGCCGGTGACGACCTCGCCGCGCTCCAGCACGGTCGCCCAGCGCCCCAGGATGGGCCGCATGGGCAGGTCCTGGAGCATCGGGTTGTCGATCTCCGCCGTGACACCGGGCGCGCACCACTCGGCGCGCTGACTGCACATGAGGGTGCCCTGCGCGTTGGTGTACGTCTCGAAGACGTAGACGCGGCTGGCGCCGGAGGCCTGTCCCAGCGGTGCGAGCGCCGGGCTGTACAGGTCGCCGCCCTCCGGCACCGACAGCAGGCGCTGCTGCATGTCCACCAGGGCGGTGAGGTAGCGCTCGCGCCGGGCGAGCGCGTCGCTCGTGCGCTTGCGCTCGGTGATGTCGTTGAGCGTGCCCGCCATGCCCAGCAGCGTGCCGTCCTCGTCGACCGTCACCCGCGCGAAGACGTCCACCCAGCGGAAGCCGCCGTCGCGCGTGAGGTAGCGCACCTCGTGCTGGACGAACTCGCGCTCGCGCGTGAGCAGGGTCTTGCACACCTCCAGCGTGCGCTCCCGGTCGTCCGGGTGCACGAAGTCCAGCGCGGAGCGGCCCAGGCTCTCCTCCACGGGAAAGCCTGTCACCTCGGTCCACGCGGGATTGAGGAAGACCCACGTGCGCGCCGTGTCCGTCTGGAACACGACCTCCTGGAGCGTGTCGATGACCTGACGGAAGCGGCGCTCGGTGGGGGTGGTGCCGTCAGGCCGGGTGAACGGCATCTGCATGCGGAGGACTCACGGTGGAAGAACTTGGCCGTGCGGGCGGAACATCCGCGACGCGCACGTAGACAGTCGAACGATTGAGGATCGCCGTCATGCAGGCAAGGGGGCCCGCGGGAAGAGCGTGAGGATGGGAAGCATTCCCTGTCCTTGAGGATGGAGTGGGCTGCGGGTCCTGTCTTCCTTTCTTCCCGGGAGGCGGAGATGACACCATGATGCGTGCGGAAAGCCTTGGCATGTCCGGCATCACCACTCCAGCCTCGGAGGCCCGCGTGACGGATGGGGATGGCTCGCCCCTGTCAACGCGCGTCATGGACGCCGAAGGCGTTGTGCTCGTTGAATGCACGGGCCGTGTGACTGTTTTCAACTCACAAGCCGCGGCGCACTTCGGCATTCCGGTCCCCCTCCACATCGAGCACGCCCGCCTGCCTGGGTGCGAATGGGTGCGGGACGACGGCACACCGCTGCCGCCGGGCGACTCACCGCTGGCGCGAGCGCTGGCGGGCGAGCCGGTGGACGCGTCCTTGTGGCACGTGCTCCGTCCGGATGGGACGCGCGCCGTGCTGCGCTGCAACGCGGTGCCGGTGCGGGGCGGGGACGGGCAGGTGGCCGCGGCGCTCCTGCGCACGCATGCCGTGGAGGCGGTGCCCGAGTCCCTGTTGGATGTGTCGCGCCTGCTGGCGGAGGCCGGGGCGCTCCTGGGTACGTCGGTGGCCGCGGAGGCGCAGCTGGAGCCGCTGCTCAAGCTGCTGGTGCCCGCGCTGGGAGAGGGGGCCCTGCTCGTCCTCCGGACGCCGGGCGCCGTGGGCGATGAAGTCCTGCGCGTGGCGGCGTCACTGCACGCGGACTCAGGAAGGCACGCGCTGTTGCGAGACCTGCTCACGCGCTATCCGCCGGACCCCTCCGTGCCGGGCGGGCTGCCCCAGGTGTTCACGTCCGGGGCGGTGGGGCGTCTGCCCATCCTGTCCGAGGAGCACGTGGTGGCCATCGCGCGGGACGCGGAGCACGCGCGGCTCCTGCGCGAGGTGGGGCCGCACGGCTGCCTGAGCGTGCCGCTGGGCGCGCGCGGCAACGTGCTGGGCGCGTTGATGGTGCTGCGCTCCAACGTGCTGCGGTCCTTTGGCGCGGAGGAGGAGCACTTCCTCACGGAGCTGGCCCACCGCACCGCGCTCCATCTGGAGAACGCGCGGCTGTACCGCGAGGCGCGCGAAGCGGTGCGCCAGCGCGACGAGTTCCTGGGCATCGCGAGCCACGAGCTGAAGACGCCGCTCACGCCGCTGAGTCTCAAGGTGCAGCTGCTGCAGAAGCAGGTGGTGGTGCTGGCGCGCGAGGGCAAGGACGTGCCCACCGACCGCGTCGCGGACGCGCTGGACGTGGTGCAGCGCCAGGTGCGCCGGCTGTCGGGCCTGGTGGACAACCTGCTGGACGTGTCGCGCATCACCGCGGGCCGGCTGCGGCTGGAGCTGGAGGAAATGGACCTGGCGAGCGTGGCCGCCGAAATCCTCTACCGCTTCTCCGCCGCGGCGGCGCAGGCCGGCACGGAGCTGGGCCTGGAGGCGCCGGTGCCGGTGGTGGGCCGGTGGGACCGGCTGCGCCTGGAGCAGGTGGTGACGAACCTGGTGTCCAACGCGCTCAAGTACGGAGCGGGCCAGCCCGTCATCGTGAGCGTGGAGGCGCAAGGCACGCTGGCGCGGCTCGCCGTGAAGGACCACGGCATCGGCATCGCGCCGGACGACCTGGCGCGCATCTTCGAGCGCTTCGAGCGCGCGGTGAGCGACCGGCACTACGGCGGTCTGGGCCTGGGGCTCTACATCACGCGCCAGATTGTCGAAGCGTTCGGCGGCAAGGTGAGCGCCGTGAGCACGCCGGGGGAGGGGGCCACGTTCCTCCTGGAGCTGCCCCGGGGCGACATCCCGGAGGAGTGGCTCGTCGCGCACGCGGCGCCGGGGCCCACCCAAGGCGGGTAGGCGCCGGGTAGGCCCGCGTCACTTTCAGCTCAGGCGACCTCCAGCACCGTCCACTCGCGCACCTCGCCCGCGAGCGTCACCTCCACGGTGTCGCCAGCCTTCTTGCCCAGGAGCGCGCGGCCCACGGGGGAGCTGGGCGTGATGACGGAGAGGAAGCCGTCGCCGCCAGGGCCGGTGAGCTCGGTGCCCGCGCCAGCGGGGAGCACGAAGAAGGTGCGCTCGGCGAAGCCGTCCTCGTCCTCGGTGCTGCAGTCCACCAGGGCGCCCAGGCCCACGGGCCCCTGGCGCGAGAAGCGGGGCAGCTCCTTCTGGCCGAAGGCGGTGAGGGCCTGGAGCTCTTCTTGGAGGCGGCGGGCGCGCTGGGCCTGGCCGGTGGCGAGGCTGCCGTACTCGATGGCGGCGCGGCCGTCCTCCTTCTTCTCGGACTCCGTGGCGAGGCTGCGGGCGGCCTCGCGGGCATCGGCCTCCGCGCGGTGGGCCAGCCGGTCGCTCTGTTGGAGTCGCTCGGACAGTTGCTGGAGCAGGGTGAGCTTGTCGAGTCGCATGGGTATCGATACAGGACTGTAGCGCCCGGTGCGGCGGCCTCCAGTTTTCAGCCCGACGGGGCCCCGGGCTTTGGTTGAATGGGGCGCATGACGCCTCAGGAACGTTCTCAGAAGGCCCACGAACTCGTCGCCCAGGGCGCGGTGCTGCTGGATGTGCGCACCCCGGAGGAGTTCCAGCAGGGACACCCGGACGCCGCCCGCAACATCCCCGTGCAGGTGCTGGCCCAGCGCCTCTCCGAGGTCGGCCCGGTGGGCACGCCCGTGGTGGTGTACTGCGCGGCGGGAGGCCGCAGCGCGGTGGCCGCGGAGCTCCTGCGCAAGGGTGGCTTCCCGGACGTGTTCGACCTGGGCTCCGTGAAGAACTGGTAGGCCGAACGGGTAGGCCCAAGTCCCCGGCCCGCGTGACAGCAGGCCGGGTCTTCAGTCAGCGTGCGCGCTCAAAGCGCCATGCAGACCCGCACCGTCGGCTTCCTCCTCGTCGCCCTGTCCGGCGCCTCCTTTGGCGCGTTGGGCCTGTTCGCGCGCCTGGCCTACGCGGCGGGCACGGACATGCCCACGCTGCTCTTCCTGCGCTTCACGCTGGCGGGCCTGGTGCTCGCGGGCGTGATGGTCGCGAAGGGCGGAAGGTGGCCCCGGGGCCGCCTCCTGTGGGGCCTGGTGGCGCTGGGCGCGGTGGGCTACTTCACGGAAGGCAGCGTCTACTTCATCGCGCTCCAGCACGCGTCCGCCGGGCTGGTGGCGCTGCTGCTCTACCTCTTCCCCGCGCTGGTGGCCCTCATCCAGGTGGCCCTGGGACGCGAGCACCTGAGCCGCCGCCGCTGGTTGGCGGTGGGGCTGGCCCTGTGCGGGACGGCGCTCACGGTGGACCCCGGCCCGGACGCGAAGCCGTTGGGCATCGGGCTGGGCGTGCTGTCGGCGGTCATCTACGCGCTCTACGTCTTGTCCAGCGCGCGGATCGCGGGGCCGGCGGGGCCGCTCGCGGCGAGCACCGTCGTCCCGCTGTCGGCGGGGGCTGCCTTCGGGGCGCTGATGCTGGTGAAGGGCCCGTCCTTTCCCCAGACGCCGGGAGGCTGGGCCGCGGTGGCGGGACTGGCGCTGCTGTCCACGGTGGTGGCCATGCTGACGTTCTTCGCGGGCCTCAAGCGCATTGGCCCGGTGAACACGTCGCTCCTGTCCACGCTGGAGCCGGTGATGGCGGTGGTGCTGGGCGCCATCTTCCTGGGCGAGCGCCTGTCCGTGCGGCAGGGCCTGGGAGGCCTGCTCATCCTGGTGGCGGTGGTGGTGCTGGCCCGGAGCGACTCCAGCCGCCCGGCGGAACCCGGGACGGCCGGAGCCTGAGTCGCGCGAGCGGCTACAGGCACTCGAGGAACTGCTGCACGTCGTTCACGAAGCGCTGCGGGCGCTCGGCGTGCGGCGCGTGGCCGGTCTCCGGGTAGAGCAGGTACTTGGCGCCGCGGATGGCGCGGGCCAGGGCGCGCTGCTCCGCCACGGAGAAGAAGCCGTCGTGGTCCCCGCCGATGATCAGCGTGGGCACGCGGATGCGGTCCAGGCGCGAGGAGTGGTCCTCCGCGATGAGCCCATCCAGCGCGTCCTGCCACACGCGCGCGGGCAGCTTGGAGCTCTCCGAGACGAGCGTGTTCAGGTACGACGCCGGAATGGGCGCGTAGAAGGTGCTGGCCTGGAACTCATGGATGAAGGCGGGATCCACGGGGTCGGTCAGCGTGTCCACGATCTCCTTGAGGCCCAGGGCCACTTCATTGCCCGCCACGGTGGGCGCGGAGCCCACGAGCACCAGCCCCTTCACGCGGTTGGGGAAGTCCAGCGCCACCTGCTGCGCGATGAAGCTGCCCATGGAGTGGCCCACGAGCACGGCGCGCGACACGCGCTTCGCGTCCAGGAACGCCACCACGTCCTTCGCGAAGGCCTGCTGCGTGTAGCAACACGCCGGGCGGGACGAGTCGCCATGACCGCGCTGGTCCAGCGCGTAGATGTGGAGGTCGCGCGAGAAGCGCGGCAGGTCCAGGTCCCAGGTGTGATGCGAGTCCGTATAGCCGTGCAGCAGGACGACGACGGGCCCGTCCTGGCGGCCCTGCTCCACGTAGCGGAGCGTGACGCCGGTGGACAGCCGCACGGAACCCTCACGCGAATGGCGGCTGGAGTCCTCCAGGGCGGCCGGAGCACTCACGAGGTCGGGTGCGGAATCCGACGCGACATCGGGTCCACAGCCAGCGAACAGCAGCACTGCGAGGAGGGGGCGAAGGGCGCGCAACATGCGTCAGGGCCTCACGGGATGGGACGCGGCGGGTAGGTCCGCCGCGAGGATTCACGCCATCCTAAAGTGACCTCTGACATCCCTTGTGTGAATCCATCCTGGCAGGTCGGAAGTGACCTGCCAGGGAGGGTCGCAAGAGCCCCTTGTCCCGAGCTACGGACAGTCGCCCCGGAAGCCGTCGCAGTCCACGAAGCCGTTGACTCCGCCGCGATAGATGCAGGCGACCTCTCCATGACAGGCGAGCGTGCTGCCGTCACCGCAGACGATCTCCACATCGCAAGGGCCCGGTTCCCACCCCGTGGCCCAGGCCACCACGGGAACCAGCACGCCCAGGGCCACGACCACGCACGACACCCATGCCATCCACTTCATGGAGACACTCCTCGCCCACGGGGCGCTGGATAGGTTTCCATGAAAGTCTGGGCTGGCGGTTCCAGCCGCGTCAAACCCTGCTCAGGGCCGCCGTGCGAAGATGAACTCGCCCACACCGCCCAGGCGCTGCTCGCGCCGGAGGATGTGGAAGCCCGTGGTCTCCACCAGGCGGAAGGTGTCGCGGTTGAGGCGGCAGCCGCCGGTCAGCTTGCGCCACGCGGGCGTCAGCAGGTCCTGCGCGGTGGCCACGGCCAGATTCGGCGCCCGCACGTGCTCCAGCAGGCGCAGCTCGCCGCCCGGCTTGAGCACCCGCATCACCTCCGAGAGCGCCGTGCCCGGCGCGTCCACGCAGCAGAACACCAGGCTGGACACCACCGCGTCGAACGAGCCGTCCGTGAACGGCAGCGCCTGCGCATCCGCCTGGAGCAGCGCCACGCCGCTGCGCCGTGCCCGCGCGCGCACCAGCGCGCCCAGGTCCACGTCCACCGCGGTCACCGACGTCACCGAGTCCGGGTAGCCCGGCAGCGCCAGTCCCGTGCCCGCGCCCACCTCCAGCACCTTGCCGGACAGCCCTTCCACCAGCTGCCGCCGGGCGGCGTTCAAGCCCACCCAGCCCAGCGGCGCCATCAACGCGTCGTACGCCAGTGCCTTCACGCGGTACCCCCCCTGCTGCGAGACGATGCGAAACGTGGACGCGCTACCGCGCTGTCTCCACCCGGCCCTGCGGCGCGGGCGGCTTCTGCGAGGATGCGCTCGGCGCCTGCTTGCGCAACAGGCCCCACAGTCCGTACGCCACCAGCAGCAGGCTGCCGTACTGCGCCGGCGTCAGGCCGAAGTAGCGTGCGTCCACGTACGACAGGTCCGTGGCCCGCAGGAAGTCCAGGCTGAAGCGGGACGCCGCGTACAGGAGCGCCAGCAGCGGCAACAGCCGCCCCTTCATCTTCGGCATGTCGCGCAGCGCGTACAGCAGGCCGGTGATCGCGAAGAGCACGATGGCGTCGTAGAAGCCCAGGTCGTGCCGGTTGCCGTTGGGGAACTGCACCGCCAGGAAGAAGTCCGTCAGCTTGCCCGGGTGGTCGTGCACCGCGAAGCACCCCAGCCGCGCCACCGCCCAGCCCGGCGCCACGCCCAGCGCGAAGCTGTCCGCGTAGTCGTTGAAGCGCAGCTTCTTCACCCGGAAGAACACCACCGCCGCCAGGATGCCGCCCAACAGGCCGCCGAAGGACGACAGGCCATCCCAGAACCGGAAGATCTGGAACGGGCTCTTGGACATCTCCTCCGGGTGGTAGAAGAACAGGTGCACCCAGTGGCCGAAGAGCATGCCGGCCGCCACCCCCCACATCGCGAAGTCCGCCAGCGGGTTCGGGTCCAGCCCCTCGCGCTCCGCCTGCTTCGTCAGCAGCCGGGCAGCCAGGAGGATGCCCGCCGCCACGAAGACGTTGAAGGGGTTCAGTTCCAGGGGCCCCAGCTTGAACGAGGGGGCGTGCCAATAGGGAATCAAGGGGGCTCCAGAAAGGCCAGGGATCCGCGCGGACGTACTCCGGGCGGATGGAAGCCGAACAATCGGCGCATCCCGGGCTTCCCTCCACC
>NZ_RAWQ01000067.1:0-42831 GCF_003668965.1 Corallococcus sp. AB030 | reverse complement strand
CCCGCTCCAGCTTCCGCATGTCGTATGCTGTCAGCCCCAGCTCGGCAGGGCTCCTTGCCGGTCGCATGCTCCAGAAACTGCGCATGCGACCCGGATTTGTCTCGGAACTTCTGGCGACCTACTTAGATCGCCGTGCGCGACCCTGCGGTGCGGCATCACGCTCCGTGGGTCATAGGCATGGCCTCACCCTTGGAGAATCCATGCGCACGCTCAAGGATCTGAGTGACTTCGTGGAGAAGGAGTCCGCGGCTGAAGGGCCTTCCGCTCAAGCAGAGTTGCAGTCCTGGCGCGAACGTTTCCGCATGGCCCGGGAACTGGCCATGCGGTGGAAGGCGCCGGAGCAGAGCCTCAGAGACTCATGAGAAGAGGCGGCTCAAGCCCAGAGGTCTTGCTCCAGCGTGTCTAGCAGCGCCAGGGCCGCCTCCGGCGTGGGCATGCCCGCCATCGTGATGACGCTCGCGTCGAGCTGCACCGCGACGTCCTCGCGCAAGGCCGCCACCGCGCGCCGCTGGGCCTCGCGCAGCGTCTCACGCTCCTCCGCGGACAGGCGCGGCCGGGCCCACTGGTCGATGTCCCACGACAGCGCGGCGTGCCGCGTCTCGTCCTCCGCGATGCGGACCATGGCCTCGCGCACCTCCAGGTCCCGCGCGTGCAGCGCCTGGTGGTGCGCGAGCAGTGCGCCGTACGTCTCACGCACGCAGCCCTCCACCGCGTTCTCCAGCGCCACGTCCACCAGGGAGCGCGGGGGCAGTTCCTCCACCACCGGACGCTGGGGCGTGCCTCCGAAGCGGTGCGCGAGCCGCTCTGTCACCCGGGCGTGCTGGACCTCCTCCATGGCGCTCCTTCGCGCCGCGTCCTGGAGGCCCACGTCCGCGCCGTGCATCGCCAGCTCATCCCGCAGCCGCAGGAACGCATGCACTGACGCGGCTTCGAGGTGCGCCGCGTTCGCGAAGTAGCGGCCCAGCGCCTCCGGGCTCTCGCAGGCTTCCGCGACCTGGAGCCCCACCGGCCGACGGCCGATGTTGCAGTTGGGGTCTCCCTTCTCCAGGACGCGCTTCTCCTGCTCCTGGAGCTCGCCGGAAGCGGAGACGCGCACCACGTGCTGCGTCAGCTCCGTGCCCGGTCCGCAGGCGTAGCCCTTCGTCGCGACGACGTTGAAGCTGCCATCCGCGTTCTTCTTCACCGCGCCATACTTCTTGTCTCCGCAGAGGAGGGAGTAGTCGGACGCGAAGGACTTGAGCACCGCCTCCTGTTCCGTGTCGATGGTGCCCAGCACCAGCTGGAGCTCCTCCAGCGTCGCGTGCGTCTTCACCTCGTCACCCCGGGTCGTCACCAGGAAGGACTCGCTGCAGAAGTCTATGCAGACATGGTGGAAGCCCGTGGTGACGTTCGCGCTCTCCAGCGCGGTCGTGCACGCGGGGACGTCGGTGGCTGTCGCGCAGGGCTGGCCGGAGGAGCTCACGTTGACGTAGGTGGCGGGCGCCTGGCCTCCGTTGGCGTTGATGTAGCGCAGCTGCACGAAGTCCTGCTCCGGCGTCAGCGTCAGGTCACTGACGGACAGGCCCTGAGCCGTGCAAGCGATCTCCGAGTAGCCCGTCAGGTCCACGCTGCCCTCCGAGCCATCACAGCCCGCCAGCACCAGGGGCGTGGCGAGCGAGGCGTGCAGGGCTCGCGAGAAGAGACGGCGCAGTCGATGGATGTTCAAGGGAGGCTCCTGGGAAGGGCGTGTGTCCGGGACCCTGAGCAATGTGGATGCCAGGGCGTCTTCCCTGGGGATCTCCTCAGGGAAAGCTGAGAGGGACTCGGAAAGTTGAGGGGGACGCGACCTGGGCGCCGCGCTCGCAGGGCGACCTGAAGCCCTACTGGCCGGCAGGGCAGACCGAGTCGCCCTCCTCCAGGACGCGCGTCTCCAGCTCCTCGACCTCACCGGAGCCCTTCACCTTCAGCACGTGCTGGGTCAGCTCCGAGCCCGGCCCGCAGGCGTAGCCATTCGTCCCAATGACATTGAAGCTGCCATCCGTGTTCTTCTTCACCGCGCCCTGCTTCTTGTCTCCGCAGAGGAAGGAGTAGCTGGACGCGAAGGCCTTGAGCACCGCCTCCTGTTCCGTGTCGATGACACCCAGCAACCGCTGGACCTCCACACCCGTCGAATACGTCTTCACCTCGTCACCCCGGGTCGTCACCAGGAAGTGGGACCTGGTGCAGCCGCCCTTGCCCTGGCAGCCGAAGTGGAATCCGTCGGTGACGATCGCGTTCTCCAGCGCGGTCTCACACGCGGGGACGTCCGTGGCCGTCGCGCAAGGCTGGCCGGAGGAGCTCAGGCTGAGGGGAGGGGCGGGCGCCTGGCCATCTTCTTTGTAGGAGTCGAAGTAGCGCAGTTGCACGAAGTCCGGTGCCGGCGTCACCGTCAGGCCGCTGACGGAGATGCCCTGGTCCGTGCAAGCGATCTCCGAGTAACCCGTCAGGTCCACGCTGCCCTCCGGTCCGCCACAGCCCGCCAGCACCAGGGGCAGGGCGAGCGAGGCCCGCGAGAAGAGACGACGCAGTCGATGGATGTTCAAGGGAGGCTCCTGGGAAGGACGTGTGTCCGATGGCCTCAGCAATGAGGATGCCAACACCTCCTCACGGGAGGGAGGGCGCTCCAGAGGGCTCGAAAAGCCGAGCAGGACTCGAAAAGTTGAGGGGGTCGGGTCCGGACGCCACGCTGCGCGCATGAGCACGGGTCCGGTCGCGCCCAGGTTCCGCTGGGCGATGGAGGTGCTGTCCCTCGCTCCGGACGCGCGGGTGCTGGAGGTGGGGTGTGGCCATGGCATCGCGCTGGGGCTCGTGGCCTCGCGGCTGCGCGATGGGTGCGTCCTGGGCATCGACCGTTCGGAGAAGATGGTCACCCAGGCGCTGCGACGGAACGCGGATGCCGTCCGCGCGGGACATGTCCTGGCTCGCATCGGGACGCTCGCGGAGGTGGACCTGGGGCGCGAGCTGTTCGATGTCGCCTTCGCCATCAACGTCAGCCTGTTCGCGGAGGACGACGTCCGCGTGGAGCTTTCGCGGCTGCGGGAACACCTGCGTCCCGGTGGCGCGCTCTACCTCTTTCATGAAGCGCCCGTCGCCGCTCACGCGAAGCGCTTCGCCACGGTGGCCGCGCGGAACCTGGAGTCGCAGGGTTTCACCGTGCGAACCGTTCCCGCCGGGCCGTCGCGCGCCTGCGTCGTGGGGCAGGCGTCCGGGTAGCGGCACGGTCCCCATCGGGTGGGGAGTGCCGCCGATTTCGAAGCGACCCGCCAGGCAGCCGAAGCGTTTGCCGGGTGTCAGACTGAGTGGATAGCGTGCAGCTCATGCCGGACATCCGCCTGCCTGCCGAAGCGAAGTACAAGAACGAGCTGGACGCCCTCGCCGCGCATGACGACAAGCCCCGCCCACCGGGTTGGGCGCTGTCGCCTCGCGCCGTGGAGACGTACATCCTGGGCAGTCCCAAGCCCGTGGGGGGCGTGGCCATCACGCCCAAGTACGTAGGTGACAAGGGGCTCATCCAGGTGTGCATCGCCACGCTCGCGTCGGACCGCGCGCTGATGCTGGTGGGCGAGCCGGGCACCGCGAAGAGCTGGCTGTCGGAGCACCTCTCCGCGGCGGTCAGCGGCACGTCCGCGCTCGTCGTCCAGGGCACGGCGGGGACCAGCGAGGACCACATCAAGTACTCGTGGAACTACGCGCTGCTGCTCGCGCAGGGCCCCACGCCCGAAGCGCTGGTGCCGTCGCCCATCCTGCGCGCCATGCGCACGGGCAAGTTCGCCCGCTTTGAAGAGGTGACGCGCACGTCGCCGGAGATTCAAGACTCGCTCATCTCCATCCTGTCGGAGAAGCAGGTGTCGGTGCCGGAGCTGGGGGAGATCACGAGCGCGCAGCGCGGCTTCAACCTCATCGCCACCGCGAACACGCGCGACCGCGGCGTCAACGAGATGAGCGCCGCGCTCAAGCGCCGCTTCAACTTCGTCACCGTGCCGGTGGTGGAGGACCTGGAGCAGGAGATCCAGATCGTCACCAAGCGCGAGGCGGAGCTGCGCACGGACTACCAGGTGGGCGTGCCGCCGCCGGAGGAGCTGTCGCGCGTGCTGCTGACGCTCTTCCACGAGCTGCGCAAGGGCGTGACGAAGGACGGCAAGACGAAGGTGCGCACGCCGGGCGCGGTGCTGTCCACGGCGGAGGCCATCAGCGTGCTGTTCAACAGCTCCATCCTCGCGCAGCAGTTCGGCTCCGGGACGGTGACGTCGCAGGAGCTGGCTGCGTCGCTGGTGGGCGCGGTGGTGAAGGAGCAGGAGGACGACGTGAAGGCGCTGCGCGAATACATGGAGACGGTGGCCAAGAGCCGCACGGGCCCGTGGAAGGAGCTGTACACCGCGAGCAAGAAGCTCTTGAGGGGCTGATGGACCTGGCACTGCTCTCCCGGGTGCAGCACTTCCCGGTCCGTCACCACTCGCCGCGCACCACCGCGGTGCTCATGAAGTGGCTGGAGCGCGTGAAGCCCGCCGTCGTCCTGGTGGAGGGGCCCTGCGACGCGACGGCGCTGGTGGACGTGCTGTGCGACAAGCAGACCCGGCCGCCCGTGGCCATCCTGGGCTACCGCACGGATGGCACCCCGTCCTCGTCGCTGTGGCCCTTCGCTGCGTATTCGCCGGAGTACCAGGCGCTGAAGTGGGCCCGGGCGAACGGCGCGCGGGCGGAGTTCATCGACATCCCGGTGGGCGTCAGCCTCGCGGTGGACCGCCATGTGCCCGGGCCAGGCGTGGAGACGGAGGCCCCGGAGGGCAGCGAGCCCGTTCCCGATGAAGCCATTCCGCTCACGGAGGCGTTCGCGCGCTCGCAGGGGTTCCGCTCCTTCGAGGAGTTCTGGGAGGCGTCCTTCGAGGCGCCGGACTGGAGCCCGGAGCAGTTCCGGCCGGTGCTCACCGCCTGGGCGGACGTGGTCAACGCGGGGCCCCGGCTGGCCTACCACCGTCAGCGCGACGCCTTCATGGCGCGCAAGGTGCTGGAGGTGGTGGCAGGCGGCGTGGCGCCGGAGAAGGTGGCGGTGGTGGCGGGCGCGGCGCACACCGCGGCGTTCCTGGCGGGGGACGTGGATCCGAAGGAGGAGGCGAAGCTGCCCGCGGCCGGGCCGTGCGCGGTGACGGTGATTCCGTACAGCTTCCCGCGTCTGGCGGAGCAACTGGGATACGGCGCGGGCAACCGGGCGCCGCACTTCTACCAGAAGGCCCACGAGGCGAACTGCGACTTCCGGCGGGCCACGCTGGAGGTGCTGCTGGACTTCGCGTCGCACCTGCGGATGCGCGGCTTCTCCGCGTCGCTGTCGGACGTGCTGGAGGCGTACCGGCTGGCGGTGACGCTGTCGGACCTGCGCGAGAAGAGCGCCCCGGGCCTGGACGAGCTGCGCGAGGCCACCGTGGCCACGCTGTGCCGTGGTGACGCGACGCACGTGGACAGCTTCCTGTGGAAGAGCGTCATCGGCCACGAAGTGGGGCAGGTGGCGAGCCGCATCGGGCAGAACTCGCTCCAGGCGGAGTTCTGGCGCGAGGTGGGCGAGCGGCGGCTGCCGCGCACGGACAGCCCGGAGACGTTCACGCTGCGGCTCAACAACCCGGTGGAGGTGGGCTCCTCCGTGTTCCTCCACCGGCTGCGCGTGGCGGGCATCCCGTACGCGTCACTGTCCGGGACGGGTTCGTCGCGCAAGCAGGGCGCGGAAGCAGAGGCCGGCGGCTACGCGGCGCTCACGCGCGTGCGCGAGGCCTGGCAGGCGCAGTGGACGCCGTCCACGGACGTGGCGCTGGTGGAGAAGATTGTGTTGGGCGACTCGCTGGAGGGCGTGACGACGCGCGTGCTCCAGGAGCGGCTGACGCAGGCGAAGACGACGGCCGAGGCGGCGGACGTGCTCCTGGAGTCCGTCATCACCGGCTGCTCCCAGACGGTGGCGCAGGCGCTCAAGGCCTGTGACGCGCTCGCGGCCACGGACGCGGACCTGCCGTCGCTGGCGAGCGCGGCGCGGGCGCTGTCGGGGTTGATGGCCTATGGCACCTCGCGCGCGCACTCGGACGTGGGCGACGAGGCGGTGGCGGCCCTGGGGGAGAAGACCTTCGGCCGGGCGCTCCTGCGTGTGCGCGAGGCCAGTGCCTGCGCTCCGGAAGGCGTGCCCCCGGTGCTGGAGGCGCTGCGCACGCTGCACGAGGTGGCGCTGTCCCAGCCCCGCGCGGACAAGGAGGGCTGGCTCGCGGAGGCTCGCGGGTTGATGGGGAGCCACGCGGTGCACCCGTCGACGTCGGGCCTGGCCACGGGCCTGTTGTACCTGGCTCGCGAGCTGCCGGAGGCGGACGTGGCGCTGGAGGTGGGCCGGCGGCTGTCGGCGGCGGTGGAGCCCGCGGACGCGGCGGCGTACCTGGAGGGCTTCCTCCAGGTAAACGCGCTGGTGCTGGTGAAGAGCCGCGACGTGGTGAAGGCGCTGGATGACTTCCTCACCAGCGTGGAGCCGGAGCGCTTCCGGCAGACGCTGCCGGTGCTGCGCCGGGCGCTGGGCGCGCTGGGGGCCACGGAGCGCCGCTACCTGATGGAGAACGTGATGGGCGTGCGCCAGCTGAAGGACAAGGGCCGCGCGGTGAAGGCGGTGCTGGAGGAGAAGGACAAGGCGACGCTGAAGGACCTGAGCGCGGACCTGGGCAAGGCGCTCGACGACCTGGATGACCTGCTATGAGCGTGGACCCCAAGGACCTGGACCCGAAGGACCGCGACGCCCTGTTGCGCTGGCGGCTGGCGCTGGGCCCGGAGGCGGAGAAGACGGGCTCCTGCCCTTCCCTGAGCGCGCTGGGCGCTGGGGCGGGCACGGTGGACCTGACGGGCGACGACCTGGAGGGCCTGGATGACGCGCTCTCCTTCGTCTACGGCGAGCGCTCGGCCGGGCGCGGCGGTTCGAAGCCGTACCTGCCCAAGTGGCTGGGCGCGCTGCGCGACTTCTTCCAGGACGACGTCATCGCGCTGGTGCAGAAGGACGCCATCGAGAAGAAGGGGCTCACCCAGCTGCTCTTCGAGCCGGAGACGCTGCCCTTCCTGGACAAGAACCTGGAGCTGGTGACGACGCTGGTGAGCGCCCGGGGGCTCATCCCGGAGCAGGCCAAGGACACCGCGCGCGCCATCATCCGGGAAGTGGTGGAGGACCTGCGCAAGAAGCTGGAGTCCCCGCTGCGCACGGCGGTGATGGGGGCGCTCAGGCGGGACAGGACGAGCCCCATCCCCATCGCGCGCAACATCGACTGGCGCCGCACCATCCGCTCCAACCTGAAGGGCTGGGATGCGGAGCGAAAGAGGCTCATTCCGGAGCGCTTCTACTTCTGGCCCAACCAGCGCCGTCACCACGAGTGGGACGTGACGCTGGTGGTGGACCAGTCCGGCTCCATGGCGGAGAGCGTGGTGTACAGCTCCGTGATGGCGGCCATCTTCGCGTCGCTGGACGTGCTGAAAACCAGCCTGGTGCTGTTCGACACGGAGATTGTCGACATGACGCCCGTGCTGGCGGACCCGGTGGAGGTGCTCTTCTCCGCGCAGCTGGGCGGGGGCACGGACATCAACCGGGCGGTGGCGTACGCGCAGGAGCACTACGTGCGCCGGCCGGAGAAGACGCTCTTCATCCTCATCACCGACCTGTACGAAGGCGGCAACGCCGAGGAGCTGGTGGCCCGCTTGAGGCAGTTGGTGGACTCACGCTCCAAGGTGCTGTGCCTGCTGGCGCTGTCGGACAGCGGGCGGCCTTCCTATGACCATGCGATGGCGGAGCAGCTCACCGCGCTGGGGATTCCGTGCTTCGGGTGCACGCCCCGCAAGCTGGTGGACGTGGTGGAGCGGGTGATGCGCAACCAGGACCTGGCGCCGCTGCTCGCGTCCGCCGACAAGAAGGGGGAGCGTCATGGCTGAGGTACGGCCCGTCATCGGGATGGGCGCAATGACGGAGATCATCAGCGACAAGGCGGAGCTGCAGAAGGGCTCGGAGCTGTTCGACGGCAAGCAGCTCACCAACCTGTCGCGCTTCGAGAACCGGCTCTTCGCGGACGCGGCGGGCTCCGGGGCGACGCCCTACAAGGTGTCGCTGGTATTCGGCGAGGCGCGCTCGGACGTGAAGGGGCGGTGCTCGTGCATGGCGGCGCGCTCGCGCCCCTTCTGCAAGCACGCGGCGGCGCTGCTGGTGGCGTGGGCCCGGGCGCCGCAGGCCTTCGTCACGGCGGAGGCGGCCCCGGCCGCGCCCGCGGGCTCCGGCGGCGCGAAGAAGAGCGTGAAGAAGGGCAAGGCCGAAACGGGCGACCTGATGAAGGCAGGCGTGGGGCAGGTGTCCACGCTGGTGCGCGAGCTGGGGCTGTCGGGCGTGGCGTCGCTGGGCGCGGACCGGCCGGAGCAGGTGCGCGCGCTGGGCGAGGCGCTCCGGGCCAATGGCCTGCGGCGGTTGTCCGCGCGGGCGGTGGAGCTGGCGGGCCTGCTGGACGCGGCGGCGGCTCGCACGGGGACCTTCGAGGCGCCGGTGTACGCGGATCTGGTGGCGGACATGCTGCTCACCGCGCGCAAGGTGGAGAAGCACCTGGGCGGTGATGCGCTGGAGCCGCGCCACGTCGAGGAGCTCATCGGCAAGACGTGGACGAAGAAGGACCGCGCGCCCGTCGAGGGGCTCAAGCTGGTGGAGTACGCGTTCTCCTCCAAGGTGACGCCGGACCGGTTCATGGTCCGCGAGAGCCGCTTCGTGGACCTGGTGTCAGGCGGGCACTACAGCGAGAAGCAGATCCTCCCCGCGAACCTCAAGACGGTGGCCCCGAAGAACAGCCACGCGGGCGCCGTGCTCCAGGGTGCGCACGGCGGGCAGTACCCGGGCTTCGCGCCGCACCGGCTGGACCTGGAGTCGTGGAAGGACGCGCCGTCGGTGGACCGGGCGGCGCTGGAGCGGCTGGTGGAGGTGGCGCTGCCGGACGTGGGCGCGGTGATGACGGCCTTCCAGGAGCACCGCAAGGACGTGTTCGCGCCGGACCTGCTGCCGGTGTCCGTGCGGGCGGAGACGCTGCTCGCCAGCGGGGCCCGCTCGCAGTTCGTGGACGGCACGGGACGCGGCCTCTTCCTGCCGGTGGACCCGTCGCTGGAGGAGCCGCTGTCCACCGCGCTGGAGGACGCGAAGCTCGTGGCGGTGCTGGGCGATGTGGGCCTGGAGGCGGCGCTCCCCACGCTGTTCCCCTCGGCCGTGGTGGTGCGGACGCCGGAAGGACTGGACCTGCGCACGTTGGGACGCGCGGAGGATGCGCCCGTGTCGCCCCGCCGTCGCGGTCGCGTGCGGGCCCCCGCCGCGCCGAACGCGCTGCCTCGCAGCGGCTGGGCGGATGCGGCACGGGCGGCGGGTGCGTCGCGGGCGGCCATCGCGCTGGCGGAGGTGCGCGATGAGCTGGCGGACGCGTTCGCCAGTGGCCTGTCGGCGGTGAGCCCTCGCACGGTGGAGCCGCTGGTGTCCCGGCTGAAGGAGCTGGGGCTGGAGAAGCCGGGCGCGCTGCTGGAGGCGCTGGCGCAGCGGGCGGATCCGGCGGAGCGGCTGGACGACTTCATCAAGGTGTACCAGGTGCTGGGCATCGCGCTGGTGCGGCTGTCGGGCGCGGTGCAGGTGGACCTGTCCCAGCTGGAGTCCGTGCCCACGCACCCGAGCATCCACGTGCAGAAGCCGGAGGAGGTGCTGACGCCGGGCGAGGCCATGGTGCGCCGGGCGCGAGGGGAGCTGACGCGCTACGAGGCGGCGGCGCACGCGGCGCGCTACTACGCGAGCCTTGGGCCGGACGTCCTGGCGAGGGAGTTCTACCCGACGTGGAGCGACGGCGCGGCGAGCGCCTTCGTGGCGCGGACGGTGGCTGCGCTGGGCGAGAACGCGCTGGGCTCCGTGCGGAGCGCGCTCGGTGAGCACCACAGCCGCATGGTGCGCCGCACCGCCCTCCGCGTGCTGGGTGCGATGGGCGGAGTGCAGGCGCGGCGCGAATTGGACGCGGTGACGCGCAAGGGCCATGACATGGGCCTGCGCCTGTTCGCGAAGGAGACGCTGGAGGACGTTCAGGCCCGGGAGACGGGCGAGGCGGCGGTGGTGGAACTCTCGCGGCGCCGCAAGGAGAAGGCGGTGCCGCTGATGCAGGCGGCGCTGTCCGAGACGACGAAGGACGCGCGCGGAGCGGCCGTGGCCATGCTGGCGGACCTGGGCACGGTGGCCATGCCCGTGCTGCGCCAGGTGCTGCACGGGGACCCGGCGCGCGAGGTGCGGCGCGAGGCGGCGGAGGCGCTGGCCCGGATGGGAGACGCGGAGGTCCTCGACCGGTTCATCCTGATGGTGCAGGGCCGAGGCCACGACGACGTGGAGGCGAAGCACGCCGTGTACGCGCTGGGCATGCTGGGCGACGTGCGCGGCGCGGAGGCCCTGCTGCTGGCGTTCGTGGACGGGTGGAAGCCCGGCGTCGTCGCGGAGGCCATGCGCTCGCTGGGGCTGGCCCTGCTGCAGCCAGCGCTGGACCTGGCCGAGCGGCGCCCGGAGGAACTGGAGCGGAAGGCGTTCCGGAGCGTCTTCGAGAACTTCCAGCCCACCGACCTGGCCCGGGCGCTGGAGGCCCGTCTCAAGGCGTCCCTCGAACATCCGGACCTGCTGGCTCGCGCGGCCGTGTACCTGAAGGTGGCGGCGTCGAGTACGGCGGTGGGCAAGCACATCGCCCAGCGCCTCATGGACGTGCCCGCGCTGGCCGCGGACAAGGCCCTGGCCAAGGCGGCGAAGAAGCTCATGTGAGGCCGTGGCCGCGCCGCCGGGCTCCTCTCGGCGGCGCGTTCAGCTCGGCAGCTTCGAGGTGAGGTCGATGCGGGTGGGGGAGGCCGGCACGGGGACCGGCTTCCCAGCGCGTCCCGCTCCGACGCGCAGCCATTGCGTGGCGTCCGGAATCCGGACAGCCTCCGCGGAGCATGACGGCTCCCGCTCCTCCTCCCTCGCCCCCGCCGCGCCGCGACGACACGATGGGCGAGTTCGAGCTGCCGTTCTTCGAGCGGCTGTCGCTCCAGATGCAGGGCATCGTCATCGCGGTCGTGCTGCGCGTCACCGACCTGCTGCTGTTGCTCCTCCGCCCCCGGCTCCTGAAGCCGTACATGGGACTGTGGTGGCAGCGCATCCTGCGGACGCCCTACCGCTGGCGGCGCACCTTCGAGATGACGCGGGCGCTCCAGACCACGGGCCAGTCATTCCGCGAGCTGATGTACGGCGAGACGCCGCTGGTGACGGCGTTGTGGTTCCTCAAGAGGGCGGGCGTGGGGCGCGACAGCCGGGTGGTGGACCTGGGCGCGGGGCGCGGACGCGTGCTGCTCGCCGCGCGCTGGTGGGGCGCCGAGGCGCATGGCGTGGAGCTGATTTCGGACCACGTGGCACGCGTGGCGCCGTGGCTTCAGCCGGCGGGCATCACGCTCACCGTGGGCGACATGACCCGCGAGCCCCTGGGTGACGCGACCCACATCTTCTGCAACTGGGTGGCGTTCAGCCCGGAGACGAAGGCCCGGCTCGTCACCCACCTGCGCACCTGCGCCCCTGGCACGCGCATCATCACCGTCACCCGTCCCATCGAGGCGGAGGGCTTCAGCGGCCACTCCTCCCATTGGATGCTGTTCACCTGGGGGCTCGAGAAGGTCTGGCTCCAGCAATACCTTCCGGGTCCCATCGCATCCCCCTGACACGGGAAGGTCGGATGAGACTCCGAGCCTATTCCGACGTTACTCGTGATTAACTGGGAAAGACGGGCGGCGGCGTTCCTGTTGCGAGAGGTGATGGCGATGACCGAGTGGAGGAACAAGGAGCCTGACGTGACCCGCGAGAAGCTTCTTCGGGTGGCTGCGGACCTCATCCTGGCTCAGGGGCTTCAGGCCGTGACGCTTGATGCCATCGCCGGGCGGGCAGGTGTCCCAAAGGAGGACCTCCTGGGGCATTTCCAGAGCAAGCCCATCCTGCTCGATGCGCTGTTCGACGACGTGACCCAGCGCTTCGCCGGGGCCGTCGCCGCCGAGATGGCGAAGGATCCGGACGCCAACGGCAGGGGAACCCGCGCGTATCTCCGGGTGACGGTCGCCGCTTCCCCTGATGACGACGAGGCCCGCGTCATGCGCTCGCTCATCGGGCTCATGCTCTTCGACCCGGAGGTCCGGGAACTCTGGAGCTCCATCTGGGACGAGGCGCGGGAGGAGCAACTCAGCCCCCAGGAGCAAGAGTCGCCGGAGCTCACGTTCTGCCGTCTGGCGATCGACGGGTTGTGGATGTCGGACATGCTCGAGCACCGCACGGTCTCAAGCCAGACGCGAGCGGCGGTCATCCGCCGAATCGAAGAGCTCACGCGCAAATAGCCTGGCTGCCCGCGAGGCTCCGTGACGGTGGCTCACCCAGCCGGAGAGCCACCACGGTCCTGCTGGGGTTCACGCATGCCCCCTGAGCAAGGGCCGGATGTGATGCGAGGGCCCGTGATGAGGTGGTGCCGGTGCGTCAGCGCGTCAGGTGCTTCAGCGTGAGGTAGACGAACTCCGCGCCGGGCTGGAGGGACGTCACCGGGACGCGCTCGTTGGGTGCGTGCGCGGTGCGTGCGTCGTCCGGAGTGAGAGCGAAGAGGTCGATGCCGTATGCATGAATCCCTGCGCGGCGCAGCGTGGCGGACTCGGTGGTGCCGGTGGACATGCGGGGAATCACCGGCGCCTTTGGCCACACCTTCGCCGCGGCGGCCTTCACCGCGCGGAACATGGCGTTGTCCCCCACGGGCGACATGGGCGAGTCCGGCGGCGACACGTCCATCTCCACCTGGATGTCGGGGTCATTCACCGCGGCGACGATGCGTTCGCGCACGGCCTTCGGATTTGCGTCCGGCAGCAGGCGGCAGTTCACGGTGGCCTCGGCCGTGGCGGGGATGACGTTGGACTTCGTGCCCGCCTTGAACACCGTGGGCACGCAGGTGGTGCGCAGCACGGCGCCCAGCGCGGGGTCCAACCGGGCCACGGTCGTCACTGCGTCCTCGGGCGGCGCGTCCGGCGATGCGGCGATGCGGCGCAACGCTTCGCCCAGCTCGCCGGGAGTCGCCTGGGCGCGGCCCTGCACGTGGAGCCTGGCGGCGGGCGTCAGATGCGCGGGGAAGGTGAGGGCGCCCACGCGCGCCACCGCCGCGGCCACCCGCACCAGGGGTCCCGCATCCACGGGCGGCGCGGAGGAGTGACCTCCGGGGCCGGTGGCCTTGAGCGTCACGTTGCGGGACACGCGCTCCGCGGCCTGGAGCGCCACGAAGCGCACCTCCTTGCGGTCCGGTGACAGCTCCGTGAGGCCGCCCTCGTTGAGCGCGAACTCCGCCTCCTTCAGCTCCGGCCGGTGCTCCATCATCCAGTCCAGCCCCTGCCCGGAGCCCACCTCTTCATCCGCGCCCAGGTACAGCAGGATGTCGCGCGAGCGCGTGCCGCCCTCCTGCTTCAGCCGGCGCAGCGCGAGGATGCTCGCCGCCGCCATGCCCTTGTTGTCCTGCACGCCGCGTCCGTAGAGCAGGCCGTCCTTCTCCGTGAGCGTCCACGGGTCGGTGACCCACTCGGTCTTCGCGGCGGGCACCGTGTCCAGGTGCGCGAGCACGAGCACCGGCCGGCCCTTGCCGCTGCCCTTCAAGCGCACCAGCAGGTTGCCGCGCCCGGGCGAGGGCTCGATGAGCTCCGCTTCGATGCCGGCTTCGCGCAGCCACTTCGCCGCCACCTGGGCCGCGGCCGTCTCGTTGCCGGGCGGGTTGGAGGTGTCTGCGGCGATGAGCTCCGCGAGCAGCGTCCTCAGTTCGTCCTTCGGCGCGGGACGGGATGACGCGGCGTGGCTTGGACCCAGCGCGAACAATGCGATGACGAGGGGCAGGAGACGCATGGTGGAGAGGCTCGCCCCTTCCGGCCTGGGAAGGCAACGGAAGCGGTGTTTGCAAGGAGTGCCGTGTTAAGGGAAGGGCCCTGGAGGGATTCCGCCATGGCCTCGCCGTTGAGCTTTCGCACCGTGGAACTGCCGCTGCGTCACGCCTGGACCATCGCCCGGGGCACGAGCACGGTGAAGCGCAACGTGTTCGTGGAGGTGCGCTCGGAAGGACACGTGGGCTACGGCGAGGCCGCGCCCAACGTGCGCTACGGCGAGTCGTGGGAGACGGTGGAGGCGGCGCTCCAGAAGCTCGCGCCCGTGTTGGAGGGACGCGACCTGCGCCACTTCCGCGACGTGTCCGAGGCCGTGGACGCGGCGCTGCCGGACAACCCCGCGGCGAAGGCGGCGGTGGACCTGGCGCTGCATGACTGGGCGGGCAAGGTGATGGGCGTGCCGCTGTACCGGATGCTGGGCGTGGACCCGACGCGGCAGCCGGTGACGTCCATGTCCATTGGCATCGACGTGCCGGAGACGCTGGCCGTGAAGGTGCGCGAGGCGGCGGACTTCCCGGTGCTGAAGGTGAAGCTGGGCGCGGACCGCGTGCAGGAGGTGTTCGGCACGGTGCGCGCGCTCACGGAGCAGACCATCCGCGTGGACGCGAACGAGGCGTGGAAGCCGGACGAGGCGCTGGCGCACATCCAGTGGTTGTCCACGCAGGGCGTGGAACTGGTGGAGCAGCCGCTGCCCGCGGCGGATGTGGAGGGCGCGAAGTGGCTGCGCGCTCGCTCGCCGTTGCCGCTGGTGGCGGACGAGTCGCTGACGAAGGCGTCGGACGTGCCGAAGCTGGCGGAGGGCTTCCACGGCATCAACGTGAAGCTCCAGAAGAGCGGCGGCATCCGTGAGGCATTGCGCATCATCGAGACGGCGCGCGCGTGCGGCCTGAAGGTGATGCTGGGCTGCATGGTGGAGACGGGGCTGGGCATCGCGGCGGGCGCGCACCTGGCGCCGCTGGTGGACTGGGTGGACCTGGACGGCAACCTGCTGCTCGCGGAGGACCCGTACCGCGCGCATCCGGTGGTGCAGGGCCGCATCCAGTTGGGAGCGGGCGCGGGCCTGGGCGTGGAGCCCCGATGACGCCACCGCTCATCCAGGACCCCATGGCGGTGCTCGCCGTGCTGCTCGCGGTGCTGGCGGGGCTGTATGCGTTGCAGCGCTACCCGGCGGTGGAGCGGTTCTTCAACGTGGTGCCGCTGCTGGTGTTCGCGTACTTCGTGCCGACGCTGCTGTCGAACACGGGCGTCATCCCCACGCAGTCGGAGCTGTATCGCTTCACGCGCGTGTACCTGTTGCCCGCGAGCCTGGTGTTGTTGGTGCTGTCGGTGGACCTGCCCGCCATCGCGCGGCTGGGGCGCAATGCGGTGGGCGTGTTCCTGGCGGGCTCGGTGGGCATCATGGTGGGCGGGCCGCTCGCGTATCTGGCGTTGGGGTGGCTGGTGCCGGCGGAGCTGGGGGACCAGGCGTGGAAGGGATTGGCGGCGCTCAGCGGGTCGTGGATTGGAGGCAGCGCGAACTTCGTGGCGATTGGCCAGAGCGTGGGCGCGCTGGACAGCACGTTGAGCATGCTGGTGGTGGTGGACGTGGGCGTGTCCAACGTGTGGACGGCGGTGCTGTTGTCCTTCGCCGGGCGTGAGAAGGCGATGGACGCGAGCATCGGCGCGGACCGGACCGCGCTGGACCATGTGCGCGAGGAGTCCGCGCGCATTCAAGCGGCGTCCGCCCGGCCCGCGAGTTTGTCCGACCTGCTCTCGATGCTGGCGGTGGCGTTCGGCGTGACGGTGGTGTGCACGGCGCTGGCGAAGATGCTGCCGGACCTGGGCAACGTGGTGACGGGCTTCACGTGGGTAGTACTGCTGGTGACGACGGTGGGCGTGGTGCTGTCGTTCACGCCGGTGCGCAGGCTGGAGGGCGCAGGGGCGAGCCGGATGGGTTCGCTGTTCCTGTACCTGCTGGTGGCGACGATTGGCGCGCAGGCGGAGTTCCGGCGGCTGTGGGATGCACCCGCGCTGGTGGCGGTGGGGGCGCTGTGGATGTGCATCCACGCGGCGGTGACGATGGGCACGCGGCGTTGGCTGAAGGCACCGGTGTTCTTCGCGGCGGTGGGGTCGCAGGCGAACGTGGGCGGCACGGCCTCCGCGTCGGTGGTGGCGGCGGCGTTCCATCCCGCGCTCGCGCCGGTGGGCGTGCTGCTCGCGGTGCTGGGGTATGTGCTGGGGACGTACTGCGGGCTGGTGACGGCGCTGATGCTGGAGCAGGTGCACCGGCTGATTCACTGAAGGGAGTCGTGGATGCGGACGGTGCTGCTCTGGGCAGGGCTCCTGGCGGTGGGTGGTTGCGCGACGAAGCCGGAGGCGGGCGCTCCTCCACGTGAGTCCCTGAAGGCGGTGGTGGAGTCGCTGGCGGGCGAGGCCACGCGCCTGTCGCCCGGGACGGACCTGTCGCTCGCGGTGATGGACCTGCGCACGGGGGAGACGGCGAGCGTCTCCGGCCTGGAGCCGCACATCTCCGCCAGCTCCGCGAAGGTGTTCTGGGTGGCGGCGGCGTTGGGACAGCGGGACCTGGCGACGGTGGCACCGCTCGCGGAGAAGGTGTTCCGCACGTCGGACAACGAAGCATCCGGCGAGGTCATCGACCTGGTGGGCGGCCCGGATGCCATCAATGTCTATCTTCGCGGCCTGGGCCTGGAGCACACGGCGCTGACGAAGTGGAACTACGGCCGGGAGCGCTGGGCGACGAACTCTCCGCGCGTGATGGGGCGGGACAACTACTTCTGCGCGGACGACATGGTGTCGTTCCTGGCGCGGTTGGACCGCCGGGAGTTGTTGGAGCCGGAGCCCACGGCGCGGCTGCTGAAGTGGATGGAACTGACGCCTCGGGACGGCTGCGGCGGCTGGCTGGGAACGCGCCTGCCCGCGAGCGCCCGCGCGTCGCTCCAACACAAGGGCGGGTGGCTGCCGCCGGGATGCTGTGGAGATGACGCGCGCTACAACGTGCTCAATGAAGTGGGGCTGGTGACGTTGCCGGACGGAGGACGGTATGCGGTGGCCATCCTGGCCTCGCGAGGACCGGACTGGCCGAAGCAGGCGTTCTTCGTGGAGCGCGCGTCGTGTGTCCTGTACCGGCACCTGGCGAAGGACGCGGCGCTGGATTGTGGGGAGGCCGTGGCGCGGGATGGCGGTCCTGCACCCGTCGTGTTGGAGCCCGGGGCGCCCGCGCCGAACTACGACTGCGAATGAGAAGGTGAGAACCCAGCGGGCCCCCGCCGGAGGCGGACCGCGAAAACCTGTCCGACAGTCGGACAGGTTCGGACAACGGACACCTGTCGGACCGTCGGACAGGCCGGGACCGCGCGGCGGAAACCTGTCCGACAGTCGGACAGGTTTTGCCAGTTCGGGCAGGAGAGGCGGACGAAACGCTCCGTGCCTGGCATGGACCGTGAAAGCAGGACTGATGATTCTGTCTTGCGCGGGGCGCCAAGGTGAAGCCAGGCCGTTAATGCTGTCCGACGTGAGTCACGAGAGGTGGGGCCATGATGGATCCGCAGGCGTGGCGTAGGTTCTCGGAGCGGCTTGGGGTGGTGCATTCGATCATCCAGGCTCCGATGGCAGGGGGCCTGACGCCGCCGGAGCTGGTCGCGGCGGTGTCGGAGGCAGGAGGCCTGGGCTCGCTGGGCGCCGCGTACGTGCAGCCGGAGGACATCGTCCAGCAGGCCCGCGCGGTGCGCTCACTCACCTCTCGGCCCTATGCCATCAACCTCTTCGCTCCCCAGCCCGCGGTGGCTCCCGCGGACCCGGGGCCCACGCTCGCCATCATCGAGCGCTTCCATGCCGCGCTGGGGCTGCCTCCTCCCGTGATTCCGGCGGCGGCGATGCCGGACTTCGCGAAGCAGGTGGAGGCCGTGCTCGACGCGGCGCCCACGGTGTTCAGCTTCACCTTCGGCATTCCGCCCGCGCCAGTGCTGGAAGCGTTCCGGTCGCGCGGCAGCCTTGTCGTGGGCACGGCGACGAACGTGCGCGAGGCCCAGGCCCTGGAGGCCGCGGGCGTGGATGCGATTGTCGCGCAGGGGTCGGAGGCGGGAGGCCACCGGGGCTCCTTCGGCGGTTCGTTCGAGGCGGGCATGGTGGGCACGATGGCGCTCGTGCCTCAGATGGTGGACGCCGTGCGGGTGCCGGTCATCGCCAGCGGCGGCATCATGGATGGACGAGGCATCGCGGCGGCCCGGATGCTGGGCGCGGCGGCCGTGCAGCTGGGCACGGCGTTCCTGCGGTGCCAGGAGTCCAGCGCGGCGGCGGCCCACAAGGCGCTGTTGCGCGAGGCCCGGGATGAATCGTCACGCATCACCCGCGCCTTCTCCGGCCGCCCGGCCCGCGCGATTCCCAACGAGCTGACGACCACGCTGGAGGAGGCCGGAGCCATCCTGCCGTTCCCGCAGCAGCACGGAGCCACGCGCACGCTGCGGGCCGCGTCGTCGAAGCAGAACGACACGCGCTTCATGGCCCTGTGGGCGGGGCAGGGCATTGGCCTCTCGCGAGAGGGCCCCGCGGCGGACCTGGTGCGTGCCCTGGTGGTGGAGACCGACGCCGCGCTGGCCGCCGTGCGCGGCTGACTCAGGACGTTGACGGCGGGCCCACGCTCCGGCCCGCGATGCGCTGGCGCAGCGCCACGAAGTACATGCTGCAGAACGTGGCCACGAGGACCGCGACTTCATCCCAGTAGTCCAGCGGGTCCTCGTTCTCGTCCAGCAGCGACAGGCTGAGCAGGCACAGCACCACGTGCACGGCGAACACGGGCAGCGACGCCTGTCCCAGCGCCTCCAGAACCTTGGGACGCAGCCATTGGAACAGGCGGGGCGCGAGCCAACTCGCCAGCAGCGCCACGGCCAGGAAGTTCACGAGCCGCAGCGGCGCGAGCGACCACTTGTCGAACAGCACCCCCGCGGCGCCCAGGTCCACGTCGAGGTGGCGCACGACGAAGAACCCCAGGCTGACGACGATGGCGCCCGTGAGGAGCCGGCGGGACACGGGCTCGCGCTGCTCCGGCGCGGTGGCGCGGGCCACGCCCATCCACACCCCGAGCACCCAGAGGAACTGCCACGCGAACAGGTCGAACGCGCCCGACAGGTCGATGCTCAACGGCGGCCACGGCAGCACGGGGATGGCGACGAGCAGGTCATACAGGGCGCGCTTGAGGCCCACCTGCGCCCAGACCCAGATGAGGGCGCTCAGCCCCAGCACCCGGGACCAGCCCTCCTTGCGCGCACCGAGCAGCACGGCGGGAGTGAGCAGCAGCAGCACGACATAGAGCGGAAGGATGTCGAGCAGCGGGGGACAGTAGAGGAGGAACAGGCTGCTCCACAGGGCGGTGAACGGGTCCTGATGGAAGAACCCGAGCAGGTTGTGGATGGCGGGCCTGCGCGCGGCGACGCCCAGCGTGGCGATGATGGTGAACGCGAAAGAGAGCAGGGCGACGTGGTAGCCGTACACCTTGAGGGCGCGGCTCCAGAGGCTCTTGAACATCGCCACGGGGCTCGAGGTCCCCAGCTTCTTCGCGTGCACCACGCCCACGAGGAACGCGGAGAGGAACACGAAGCCCTCGGCGGCGGACACGAAGCCGAACGGCTGATTGCCGATGACACTCAGCCGGGTGGGCAGGTGCGTCAGCGTCATCAGGACGAGCAGCACTCCGCGCAGGCTGTCGAACTCGGGGCGGCGTTTCATGGCGGGTAGACTCTCTTCACCCATGCCACAGCCCCACGTCCCGGGTAAACCGCACCGGTCGCTCGGATCCAGTGCCACTGTCCGGATGACGCACGCGGCCGTCATCGCGTGGATGCTGCTCGTGGGGACCGGCTGTGCGGCGTCCCGAAACGTGCGGCTCGGTACGGGCCGAGGACCCACCCGTGTCCACACGCCGCAGCGGGACGTCCGGCCCGTGGCGCTGGACGAAGACGCCTTCGTGTCCGCGGTCTCGGGGCTCGCACGCGCCGCGCCTGTTTCCTCGTACCCCATGGAGGCGGCCCGCCGGCTGCTGGCGGCTTCGCTTCCGTCACGTCCCTATGCCCACGTGCGTGGACACCTGGGGCTCGTCTCCGTGCAGGAGCCTGGGCGCGGACACCTCCGGCTCAGTGATGCTCCAGAGACGGAGCTGGCGGCGGCGTATGGCCGGTGGTGCAAGCGCAAGGCGCTCGATGGCGATTGTCTCCACCTGTTGGAGCGAGGGGCCACGCTGGATGAGGACGGCAAGCGCACGCTGGCCTTCTCCATCGCGTTGGACTCGGTGTGGGACGAGACGGAGGACGCGCTACGGGGCATGACGGATCGCGGAGCGGTGCTCTCCATGATCGTCACGACTGGCGCCTTGTACCTGGGCTTGTGGCTGTTGCCGGAGCCCGTGTCGAAGGGCGTCGCCGCGACGATGACGGCGGTGCTCATCGCCTATTTGGGCGTCGACACGGTGTGGAGCCTCATCCAGGGATGGATGCGGCTCGCGGACGCCGTGGCGGAGGCCACGACCTTCGATGAGCTTCGGGACGCAGGGGAGCAGTACGGCGAGGTGATGGGCCAGAACGCCGCGCGGGCCTTCGTCATGCTGGCCACGGCGGCGCTGGGCAGTACTGCGGAGACGCTTGCCGCGAAGGTGCCCACGCTGCCCGGTTCGGCGCAGGCGTCACTCGTGGGCGTGGCGGAGGGCGGCTTCCGGCTGGGGGCGGTCGCGCAGGTGGAGTCCGTCGCCGTGTCCGCGACGGGTGACATCCTGATCACCCTGGCGCCGGGCGTGGTAGCGACCGGCGGGCCCGTGGACGTGCCGGGGCCGAAGCACCACATCGCTTCCGACAAGTTCAGCACGTCCACCGCGAACGGAGGCCCGTGGACGCCTCGCTATCAACAACTCTTCGACAAGGGCGGGATGTCCCTGAACGACCCGGAGAACCAGGTTCATGTTCCGGGGCACAGGGGGCCGCATCCGCAGGAGTACCACGCGGAGGTCTTTGAACGGTTGAGGCTCGCGACCAGCACATGCCGGACGATTCAGCAGTGCCGGGTCGACCTGACGCAGGCGCTGCGGATCCTCGCGAAGGAACTCGCGACGGAGAACACCTGGCTCAACAAGCTGGTCACCCGGAGTGGTGGATGAGGCAGGATGCCCGCGTGACGCCCCGGTACTTCAAGCTCACGGACGACGTGACACTGCCCGGCCGCTGGGAGCTTGGAACGCCCGTGGATGCCCAGGGGCAGGACCACGGCTCGTGGCTGTTCATGCAGGGAACTCCCGCGCAGGTGGAGGGCGCGCTGCGCGTTCCGTCCTATGCGCGGGGAAGGGCGCTCGACTTCTCGCTCGCGGACGCGGGTGCTGTCCCTATCGTTTCCCAACGGGTCGCGGAGGTTCTGTCCCGACTGGCTCCGGGGGACGTGGAGTTGTTCCCGGTCACGTTGGAGGGCGCCCCGGACCCGTACTTCCTCGTCAACGTTGTGCGCGTCGTGAAGTGCATCGACGACACCGCTTCGGGCGAGGTGCGCTATTGGACGCCGGAGGATGGACGGCCCGAGCGGGTCGGCACCTATCAAGCGGTTCATCGGCTGCGCATCGACCCTGCCAGGACGGGGGACGCGAAGGTCTTCCGCACTTGGGGCTGGCTCATCGCGCTCATCGTCTCCGAGGACATCAAGCTCGCGCTCGAATCCATCGGTGCCACGGGCGTGCAATTCAAGGACGTGTCCCCGCTCCGCTGAAGTCCGCGCCTCCGTGCGTCACGGCGACTGTCCGCCATGCCACCCGTTTCCCGCGGCTCGGTTGCAATCAGGGAGGACGCAGCTGCATCCAGCGCTTCACCTCAGCCGCAGCCCCCGGGTCCCTCGTGAGATGAGGGTGTCGTTCACAGCTTGCCTGCAGCGTGCTTCGCTCCGGGTCTCCGTATGTGGCCGATAAGACGCGTGAGGTGACGCTCGTCTATCCAAGGACGTCAACAGCGACTCGGGCCGCATCTTCATCCTCGCCCGTGGGCAGCGCCGCCTTGTGGGCGGGGCAGGGTATTGGCCTGTCACGCGAGGGCTGGGCCCTGGTGACGGAGACCGAAGCCGCGCCGTCCGCAGTGTGCGGCCAATTCAGTAAGGCGAGGGAGAGGCTCGAGATAGACTTCACTCACCCATGCCGCAGGCCCACGTCCCGGGTAAACCGCACCGGTCGCTCGGATCCAGTGTCACTGTCCGGATGACGCACGCAGCCGTCATCGCGTGGATGCTGTTCGTAGGGACCGGCTGTGCGGCGTCCCGGACCGTGCGGCTCAGTGCGGGTCGAGAACCCACCCGTGTCCACACGCCACAGCGGGGCGTCCGGCCCGTGGCGCTGGACGAAGACGCCTTCGTGTCCGCGGTCGCGGGGCTCGCACGCACCGCGCCTGTTTCCTCGTACCCCATGGAGGCGGCCCGCCGGCTGCTGGCAGCTTCGCTTCCGTCACGCCCCTACGCTCACGTGCGTGGGCACCTGGGACTCATCTCCGTGCAGGAGCCTGGGCGCGGACACCTCCGACTCAACGATGCACCGGAGGTGGAGCTGGCGGCGGCGTATGGCCGATGGTGCAAACGCAAGGCGCTCACTGGCGATTGTCTCCACCTGCTGGAGCGCGGGTCTACGTTGGATGAGGACGGCAAGCGCACGCTGGCCTTCTCCATCGCGTTGGACTCGGTGTGGGACGAGACGGAGGACGCACTGCGCGGGATGACGGATCGCGGGGCGGTGCTCTCCATGATCGTCACGACCGGCGCCCTGTATCTGGGATTGTGGCTGTTGCCCGAGCCGGTGTCGAAGGGCGTCGCGGCGACGATGACGGCGGTGCTCATCGCGTACCTGGGCGTCGACACGGTGTGGAGCCTCATCCAGGGATGGATGCGGCTCTCGGAGGCGGTGGTGGAGGCCACGACCTTCGACGAGCTTCGGGACGCGGGGGAGCAGTACGGCGAGGTGCTGGGTGAGAACGCCGCGCGGGCCTTCGTCATGCTGGCCACGGCGGCGTTGGGCAGTACGGCGGAGACGCTGGCCGCGAAGCTGCCCAAGCTGCCCGGTTCGGCGCAGGCGTCACTCGTGGGCGTGGCGGAGGGCGGCTTCCGACTGGGCGCGGTCTCTCAGGTGGAGTCCGTGGCCATGTCCACGACGGGGGACATCCTGCTCACCCTGGCGCCGGGCGCGGTGGCGACCGGTGGGCCTGTGGAGGTGCCAGGACCCAAGCACCATATCGCCTCGGACAAGTTCAGCACGTCCACCGCGAACGGTGGCCCGTGGACTCCGCGCTACCAGCGGATCTTCGACAAGGGCGGGATGTCACTGAACGATCCCGAGAACCAGGTGGACGTTCCCGGCCATCGAGGTCCGCATCCTCGCGAGTACCATGAAAGAGTCCATCAGCGACTTGAACAGGTAACGTCGACCTGCAAAACCATCGACCAATGCCGAGAGGCGTTGAAAGGTGCGCTGCGCGTTCTGGCGAGTGAAATCGTCCAGAAGGGCAGTTTCCTCAACAAGCTGGTGACCCGCACGGAGTGAGTGCAGGAACCCGACCCATGTCCTTGCGATATTTCGAACTCGCTGATGACGTGTACATTGAGGGCCGCTGGGAACTGGGGCATCCACAGGACGCCCAGGGGCGGGACCTTGAGGACTCCTGGCAGTTCAGGATGGGTCGACCAAGCTCGTGGGAAGGAAGCCTGCGGGTCCCGGTGGAGATTCCAGGCAATACGCTTGACTACTCCCATGCGGCATTCGGCACGCCGGTGGTCACCTCCCGGGTCGCCGCCATCTTCGAGCGGTTGGCTCCGAACGACATCCAGCTCTTCCCCGTGAACATCGAGGGACAGTCCGATGACTTCTTCATCTTGAACGCCATTCGTCGCGTGAACTGCATCGACGATGAGGCTTCGGAGGAAGCACGGTACTGGACGCCCAAGAATGGGCTGACGGAGAAGGTAGGAACCTATCTCTCCGTCTGGGGCATGCGCATCGACACCACACGGCTCGGTAGCGCGAGGGTCTTTCGGCCCCTGCACTGGGAAGTCGTCCTCGTCATTCCCGAGGACATCAAGCTCGCGCTGGAATCGATTGGCGCCACGGGTGTTCAGTTCAAGGACGTGTCCCCGCTCCGCTGATTTCCGCGCCTCCGTGCGTCACGGCGACTGTCCGCCAGGCCGCTTGTTTCCGAGGCTCGGTTGCAATCAGGGCGCACACGGCTACATTCAGCACTTCACCGCAGTCGCAACCCCCGGGTTCCTCGTCAGATGACGGTTTCGCTCACAGCCTGCCTGCAGCGTGCTCCGCGCCGGATTTCCGTGCGCCGGACGCTGCCCGCGCACGGCCGAGCCACCGCCTGGCTTGTCACCCACGCCGCCCGTCTCGCGTAGCTTACGACGGACGGCGTCCGCTCCACCCCCACTGAACCTTCGCGCCACGCACGCCCACCTTTCCAGGTGTGCATGCCGTCCCCATCCCCCTTCCCACAGGAGGCAACCGCCATGACCCACGACCACTCCCTCATTGTCACCGACACCGACCTGCAGCGCCTGGAGCGCGTCGTCGAACAATACGGCAACGCCCGCAACGCCGAACTCGTGGAGCAGCTGGAGTCCGAGCTCGCCCGCGCCGTCGTCACGTCCTCCAGCACCATTCCCCGCGACGTCGTCACCATGAACAGCACCGTCGTCTATGAAGACGGAGAGGCCGGCGAGACGCGCGAAGTCACGCTCGTCTATCCCAAGGACGCCAACAGCGACGCCGGCCGCATCTCCATCCTCGCCCCCGTGGGCAGCGCCCTCCTGGGCCTGTCCGTGGGCCAGACCGTGGAGTGGCCCCTCCCCCAGGGCCGCACCCGCCGCCTGCGCATCATCGCCGTGCCCTACCAGCCGGAGGCCGCCGGTCACTTCCACCTGTAGGCCCCGCGTCCTCCCATGACGCGTCAGCGCCGTGTCCGCGTCCCGCGCTGACGCGTCATTCCCACCCCCGGGGAGGCCGGCCCCCGCCGCATCCCCGCGTGATTGCTGGACGTTGTCTTCCGAACACCTCCTGGCCCCTGGCATGCAACCGCCTGCGTACCCCTCGCCTGGCGAGGGGACGCGCGACGCTCTTGCGTCCGCGTGTGCATGTGGAGGAACGCTTGTTCGCACGAAGGCATCACCTGGGGCTCGGAGGACTGGCCGTCCTCTGCGCCTTCAGCGCCCAGGCCCAGAGCACCATTCCGGGCGTCGAACTGGAGCGCCTGCAGCTCAACCCCGCCATGCGTGACAGCCTCGTGCTGTCCACCGGTGACCTGCTCCCCGCGGGTCAGTTCCGCATCGGGTTGACGGCGCACTACGAGAACCGGCCCCTCGTCCTGGTGGAGAACGACGAGCGGCAGGCCGACATCATCTCCAACCGCGTGACGACGCACATCACCGCGGCGTACTCCCTCACGAACTGGCTGGAATTGGGCGCGCAGGTGCCCATCGTCGCCCAGTGGGGCCCGGAGACCGCGTCGAATGGCGTGTCCCGTCCCACCACCAGCGCGCTCGGCACGCCGTGGGTCCAGGCGCGCGTGGGCTTCCTCTCCGAGAGCCGGGGCGGACCGATGGACCTGGGTCTGCACCTGGCCGCGGCCCTGCCCCTGGGCAGCAAGGCCGCCCTCACCCGCGACGAGGGCTTCACCTTCTCCCCGCGCCTGGGCGCCGGCAAGCAGCTGGGCGGCACCTTCCGCGTGGGCGCGGACGTCGGCGCGCTCGTGCGCACGAAGACGTACGCGCTGACGCCGCAGACGCAGCCCTACCTCGACGAGATGGGCGTGGAGGTCAACGGCGGCGTCAACCTGTCCGCCGCCCTCTGGGGCCTGCGCGAAGAGGTCATCCTGCGCGGCACCATTCCCACCCAGGACTCGCCCAGCTCGATGGAAGCGCTCCTGGGCCTGCGCGTCCCCACCGCTGACGGCACCGAGTTGTACGTCATGGGCGGCCCGGGCTTTGGCCAGACGCCGGGCACGCCGCGCTTCCGCGTGCTCGCCGGTGTGTCCTTCGGCACGCCTCCCGCGCCCAAGGGCCCCGTCTGTATCGCGGGCCAGCCCCACGTGGCCGCCGAGTGTCCCGACCTGGATGCCGACGGCGACGGCGTGAAGAACCGCGACGACCAGTGCCCCACGACGGCCGGCCTGGCGCAGCTCCAGGGCTGCCCGGACAAGGACGACGACCAGGACGGCATCCCCAACCTGGCGGACAAGTGCCCCACGCAGGCGGAGAACAAGAACGGCTTCGAGGACGAGGACGGCTGCCCGGACGACCCTGACTCCGACGGGGACGGCATCGTGGACTCCAAGGACCAGTGCCCGAAGGAGCCGGAGACGTTCAACGGCTACAAGGACAAGGACGGCTGCCCGGACGTGGAGCCCGACCGTGACGGCGACGGCATCGTGGACCGCCTGGACAACTGCCCGGACGAGCCCGGCACCGAGGCCAACGGCGGCTGCAAGGAGGCGCCCGTCGCGCGCATCGACTCCGGCAGCATCCGCATCATGGAGGCCGTGTTCTTCGAGAACAACAAGGCCGTCATCCAGAAGCGCAGCAACGCGGTACTCGACAAGGTCGCGTCCATCCTCGTGTCCCATCCGGACATCGAGAAGGTGCGCGTGGAAGGCCACACCGACAACACCGGCAAGGCTTCCTACAACCTGGAGCTGTCCCAGAAGCGCGCCGAGGCCGTGGTGGACTACCTCGTGAGCAAGGGCGTGCAGCGCGAGCGGTTGGTGGCGCAGGGCTTCGGGCCCACGCAGCCCATCGCGGACAACGCGAAGGCGGACGGCCGCGCGAAGAACCGCCGCGTCGAGTTCAAGATCGTCGGAGAGGCCGAGGGCGTGCAGACGACGCCGGCCTCCTCCTCTTCCCCCGACACCCTTCAGAAGTAAGGCAGACCGTTCATGCTCAAGACCCTGATGCATACCCTTGTCCGGGGAGATTCACCCCGGATGGCCCTGAGCGCGGGCTTCCACGCGCTGGCCCTGTGTTCGCTGTTCCTCCTCGCGGGCTGCGAGTCGGCCACGCCGCGGCCCGCTGCCTCCGAACCCGTGCTCACGAGCCAGTCGTCCTCGCTCGTGGGTGACGGCCGGCTCCAGCCCGGCGAGCAGTGTGACGACGGCAACACGGTGAGCGGGGACGGCTGTTCGTCCACCGGCACCGTGGAGGCGGGCTACCTGTGCAACGTGCCCGGCAACGCGTGCTCGTTGGCGAGCCTGTGCGGCAACAACGTGGTGAACACCGGCGAGCTGTGCGACGACGGCGACACCGCCAGCGGCAGCAACGGCTGTTCGGCCACGTGTGATTTGTCGCTGTGTGGCAACGGCGTGTTCGACAACCGCCAGTACCCGTCCTACGCGCAGGAGATCTGCGACGACGGCAACCGCTTCGAGGGCGACGGCTGCAGCCGCCAGTGCGAAGTGGAGCCCGGCTTCGCCTGCGCGGGCAGCCCCAGCCGCTGCGTGAGGGCGGGCGTGGCGGTGTTCAACACTGGCGTGGACGCGCAGAACCGCCGCCTGCCCACGGGCGCGGTGGATACGCACTGGTTCTACTCCGGCACCACCACCGGCGCGGACACCGGCGTGCGCAACGCCAACGACTGGCCGCTGGAGATGCAGACCGCGCGCTTCATGGCGCCCCAGGGCCTCCAGACGTGCGTGTACCAGGACTTCCTCATCCCCTCGACGACCCACATCGCGCAGTTCCGCCTGCGCCTGGCCACCTTCAATGACAACCAGTTCGACGGCGCGAAGGTGAACGGCGTGGCCATCTCGCCCGTCACCGTGAACGACCCGCCCGGCCAGCCCTGGCAGAAGAACATCTTCCGCGAGTTCGGCACCAACGCGGCCTGGCACGCGGGCCTCAACCGCATCGAGCTGTGCAACGAGAACGAGGCCAGCCCGCCGAACGCCTTCCGCTACCTCTTCGTGGACGCCTACGACGACCGCTGCGGTGACGGCGCCGTCTCCCCGCGCGAGGAGTGCGACGACGGCAACACCACGGCGGGCGACGGCTGCAACGCCACCTGCGGCATCGAGGCCGGCTATGGCTGCGCCGGCGCGCCCAGCACCTGCGCCAAGACGTGCGGCAACGGCAACCTGAACCCCGGCGAGCAGTGCGACGACGGCAACACCACCGCGAACGACGGCTGCAACGCCAGCTGCCGCGTGGAAGACGGCTACGCCTGCCCCACGCCGGGCCAGGCCTGCGCGGCCACCTGCGGCAACGGCGCCATCAACGCGGGAGAGCAGTGCGACGACGGCAACGTGTTCAGCTCCGACGGCTGCTCCGCGGCGTGCCGCATCGAGACGGGCTACTCCTGCAACGGCACCCCGTCCGTCTGCGCCCCGCTGTGCGGCAACGGCGTGCTCAACGCCGGTGAGCTGTGCGACGACGGCAACACGAACCTGAACGACGGCTGCTCCAACGCCTGCACCCTGGAGCTGGGCTATGCCTGCGCCACGCCGGGCCAGCCCTGCGCGAAGACGTGCGGCAACGGCCACATGGACCCGGGCGAGCAGTGCGACGACGGCAACCTCGCGTCCGGTGACGGCTGCGCCACCGAGTGCCGCGTGGAGGGCGGCTATGCCTGCTCCACGCCGGCCAACGGTCCCTCCGTGTGCGTCCAGTCGTGCGGCAACGGCGCCCTGGATCCGAACGAGACCTGCGACGACGCGGACCAGTCGTCCGGCGACGGCTGCTCCAATGGCTGCCGCGTGGAGACGGGTTACAGCTGCTCGGGTCAGCCCAGCACCTGCACCACCCTCTGCGGCGACGGCATCCGCGCGGGCTCCGAGGCGTGCGACGACGGCAATGCCACGGCGGGCGATGGCTGCAACGCCACCTGCGCCGTGGAGCCGGGCTGGAGCTGCCCCGCCCCTGGCAACGTGTGCTTCAACACCTGCGGCAACGGCACGGTGGACGTAGGCGAGTCGTGCGATGACGGCAACGCGGCCAGCGGCGACGGCTGCAACGCCACCTGCGCCGTGGAGCCGGGCTACAGCTGCAACGGCGCGCCCAGCGCCTGCGGCACCACCTGCGGCGACGGCATCCGCGCGGGCGCCGAGGTGTGCGACGACGGCAACCTGGTGGGCGGAGACACCTGCTCGCCGCGCTGCCTGCTGGAGGTGGGCCAGGCGTGCAACGCGTCCAACGTCTGCGAGGCGTACTGCGACCTGTCCACCCAGTTGTGCGTGGCGCAGGAGCCCCAGCCCGTGACGCCGGCCCCGGTCATCACCGGCCCCACGGCGAACTCCACCGTGACCACCGGCACGCCTCCCATCACCGGTACCAGCGTGCCCAACGCGCAGGTGACGGTGCGTGAGGGCGGCACCGTGGTCTGCACCGCCACCGCCGACGCGGCCGGCAACTGGACCTGCACGCCCACGACGCCGCTTGTGGACGGCCCGCACAACGTGACGGCCACGGCCGAGACGTCCACGAGCACCACCAGCCCCCCGTCCACCGCCGTCCCCTTCATCGTGGACACGGAGGTCCCGGCCCCGGTCATCACCGGCCCCGAGGCGAACACCACGGTGACCACCGGCACGCCCGCCATCACCGGCACCGGCGAGCCCGGCGCGCTGGTGACGGTGCGTGAAGGCACCACCGTCATCTGCACCGCCACCGTGGACGCGGCCGGCAAGTGGAGCTGCGTGCCCACGACGCCGCTGACGGACGGCCCGCACAGCGTGACGGCCACGGCCGAATCGCCCGCGGGCATCACCAGCCCTCCGTCCGCCACCGTCCCCTTCGTGGTGGACAGCGTGGTGCTGGACAACCAGGCCCCGGACACCTCCATCGTGAAGGGCCCGGCGCCGACCACCTCCGACCGCACGGCGGACTTCGAGTACGCCTCCACGGAAGTGGGCTCCACGTTCGAGTGCAGCCTCGACGGTGGCGCCTGGGGCCCGTGCCGTGACAGCTACACCGTCGGCGGCGGGGACCACGTCCTGCGCGTCCGCGCGGTGGACGGCAGCGGCAACACGGATGCGACCCCGGCGGAGTACACCTGGACGGTGGTGAACACGCGCGCCTTCGCGGGCGGCGGGTGCAGCACCGCGCCGGATGCCTCCTGGCTGGCCCTCCTGGGCCTGATGGGAGTGCCGGGGCTGCGCCGCCGTCAGCGCCGCGCCGCATAGCCTCGCGGAGCCCGCCGGAGGGGAGGGCCTACCCCCTTCCCGGGAGCGCCCCCTCGCTCCCTCTCATGGCGCCCTTCCGGCGGCGCTCCCGCGTCCCCCTGCCTTCCCCGTATGCTTCGTCCGTGCCCGGGGCAGGTCATCAAGCGTCTTACGAGGAGGAGGTCCTGCTCGCGCTGGACGAGGGGCTGCTGTCCTCCGAGGAGGCGGCGGCCCTGCGCGAGGAGGCCCTTCGCCTGCACCGCGGGCCCCTGGAGCTGTTGAAGGAACGGGGCCGGCTGACGGAGGACACCCTGGACCTCTTGCGGCAGGACCTGGCTCGCGGCGTCACGGACCGGGGTGAAGCGCCCATCCAGGAGGCCGCCACGCTGGGCACGGCGATTCCGTCCTCGCTGGCCGTGCATGGCGTGCCCTCGTTCCCGGTGCCCGGCTGGGACCGCTACGAGCCCGTGCGCTTCCTGGGGCAGGGCGGCATGGGGCAGGTGTTCCTGGCCTATGACCCGCTGTTGCGCCGCAACGTGGCCCTCAAGTTCGTGCGCGACGGGGACCCGGAGCTGGCCCGCCGCTTCCTGTCCGAGGCCCGTGCCCAGGCCCGCGTGCGCCACGAGCGCGTGTGCGAGGTCTACGAAGTGGGCGAGGTGCGCGGCCACGCCTTCATCGCCATGCGCTACGTGGAGGGCCCGTCGCTGGGGCAGCTCTCCAACTCGCTCACGCTGGAGCAGCGCGTCTGGGTGCTGTGCCAGGCCGCGGAGGGCGTGCACGCCGCGCACCGCGTGGGGCTGGTCCACCGCGACCTGAAGCCCGGCAACATCCTGGTGGAGCGCACGGAGGACGGAGGCTTCACCCCGTTCGTGATGGACTTCGGCCTGGCGCGGGACTGGCGCGAGGACAGCACCACCCCGAACGCGGTGCTGGGCACGCCGCACTACATGCCGCCCGAGCAGGCCCGCGGCGAAGGCCACCGCCTGGACCGCCGCGCGGACGTCTACGCGCTGGGCGCTACATTATATGCGCTGCTCACCGGGCAGCCTCCCTTCACCGGCGGGACGGAGAAGGAGGTGCTCGCGAAGCTCCAGACGGAGCCGCCTCCGCGTCCGCGCGCGCTGGAGCCGGACATCCCGGAGGACCTGGAGGCGGTGGTCCTCAAGTGCCTGGAGAAGGAGCGGCCGCTCCGCTACGACTCCGTGCGCGCCTTCACGGACGACCTGGAGCGCTTCCTGTCCGGCGAGCCGGTGCGAGCCCGCCATGGCGCGCGCTACTGGCTGGGCAAGAAGGTCCGCAAGCACCGCGCGGCGCTGGCGCTGGGCGGCACGGTGATGGCGGTGGTGGCCGGCGCGCTCACGCAAGCGCAGCTCGCGCGCGGAGAGGTGGCCGAACGCGAGCGGCTGGCCCGCGCCTTCACCGAGCGCGTGGAGCGCATCGAGTCCTCGGCGCGCTACTCCGCCCTGTCGCGCCTGCACGACACGCGCAAGGACCGTGAGGCGCTGCGCGCGAGCATGGCCGCGCTGGAGCAGGAGATTTCCCGCGCGGGCGAGCAGGCGGTGGGCCCCGGTGAGTACGCGCTGGGCCGCGCCCTGTTCGCGCTGGATGACCTGGACGGCGCGCGCGCGAAGCTGGAGTCCGCGTGGGCGCACGGCTTCCGCGAGCCCCGCGTGGCCTGGGCGCTGGCTCAGACGCTGGGCCACCTGTACCGCGAGCAGCTGCTGCTGGACGTGGAGCGCCGAGCCCCCGCGCAGCGCGAGGCCCGGCTCAAGGAGCTGAACGGGCGCTACCGCGACCCGGCGCTCGCGTACCTGCGCCAGGCGGAAGGGCCGGACGTGCCCGCGCCGCCGTCGTTCGTGAAGGCTTTGTTCGCCTTCTACGAGGACCGGCCGGAGGACGCGCTGGCGCTGCTGGACGCGCCGGGCACGCAGTCGCCGTGGTTCTACGAGGCGCCGTTGTTGCGCGGCGACATCCTGCTCGCACGCGCCACGCGGCGCTGGAACGGCGGGGACCGCGCGGGTTCGCAGGCGGACCTGGCGCTGAGCCGCGAGGCGTACGCCGCCGCTGTCGCCACCGCGGAGAGCCAGCCCGTGGTGCACTCGGTGCTGGGGCGGTTGGAGCTGGCCGCGCTGGTGATGGAGCTGTACGGCGAGGGAAACATCCTGCCGCACTACGAGCGGGGCCTGGAGGCGCTGTCTCGCGCGCTCGCCGCCGCGCCGGACCATGCCCGCTCGCTGGTGCTGGTGTCGCGCTTCCACCGCCGGCTCGCGGAGCAGCGCACGAACCAGGGCGGGGAGGGCGTGGAGGCGCTGCTGGAGAAGTCCCTGGCCGCGCTGCGCACCGCGGAGGCCGTGGCCACGCCGAGCGAACGCATCCCGCTGGAGCGGGCCCTGACGCATCGCCAGTGGGCGCGCTACCAGCAGCTGCGCGGAGAGGACCCGCGCGGACAGCTGAAGCTCGCGATTGCCTCCTTCGAACAGCTGCGCCCGGAGGACCGCGACTACGCGTTCCACGCCAACCTGGGGCTCGCGTGGCAGGGGCAGGCGGACGCGGAGGCCGCGCGCGGCGGAGACCCGCTGCCGCTGCTGGACAAGGCCATCACTGAGTACCAAGCCGCGCTCCAGCTGAGCGAGCAGCAGCCGTTCTCGTGGATCAACCTGGGCGTCGCGTACCGCAAGCGGGCGGACGCCCGGAACGCGCCGGATGCGATGGGCGACCTGCGCCTCGCGAACAGCGCGCTCACGCGGGCCCTGTCCCTCAACCCGGACAACTTCAGCGCGTGCTTCAACGGCGCGGAGGTGGCGGAGCAGCTCGCGCGAGCCCGCTACCTGAAGGGCGAGGACGTGAGCGTGGACCTGGAGCGCGCCCTGACGCTGTACCGGCAGGGGCTGGCGCTCAACGCGAAGCAGCCCGCGCTCCACAACGCGCTGGGCTCCGCGGTGTTCTGGCAGGCGGAACTGCGCGCGGAGGAGGGCGGCGACACGAAGGCCCTGCTCGACGAGGCGAAGGCGTCCTTCGAGAAGGCCCGCGCCCTGGCGCCCACGCAGGGCTTCGCCTTCAACAACCTGGGCGAGTGGGAGGTCTTCCGCGCGGAGCTCCAGCTCGCGAAGGGCGAGGACCCGAGCGTCGCGCTGCGCGCCGCGGTGGACGACTACTCGGAGGCGCTGAAGCGGCTGCCGGACGACGCGGACCTGCTGGCGAACCTGGGCAAGGCCTGGGTGCGCCACGCGGCGTGGACGCTGTCACAGGCGGGAAATCCGGCGGCGGAGCTGACGAAGGCGGAGACGGCGCTGAACCGGGCCCGCGAGCAGAACCCGCGCCTGGGCAATGCCTGGCGCTACCTGGCGGAGGCTTCCGGCGTCCGTGCGCGTTGGATGGCGCGGGGCCACGGGGCGGCGGACGGCGAGTTCACGCGCGCGGCGGAGGCCTTCGAGGAGGCGCTGAAGCTCGACCCCAGGCTGGAGTACCGGCTCGCGGCGGCGGAGCTCCACGGCGCATGGGCGCGGTGGCGCATCCGTGAAGGGCAGGACGCGACGGCCGGGCTGACGCGAGGGCTGGCGCTGGCCGATGCGGTGGTGTCGGCCCGTCCCCGGTGGAATCACGCGCGCGAGGTGAGGGCCGGCCTGGCAGCGCTTCGTGCCGGACCCCCGACCCCGGAGAGCGTGGTCGACGCACCCACGCCCTGAGGAGACTACCGGCGGACCTCCGCCGGCGGATCGCTCGTCACATCGATGCCGCCGTTCTTGCGGTCCGATTGCCCCTCGATGGAGCTGTCGTCCTGGGCCCTGCGCGTGTGGATGCGCACCTGGAAGGGATGCATCCCGCGCTTCGCGTGGGAGGCGACGGTCAGCGGCACGGGCACCGCGTTGTCGCTGGTCAGCTTGAACGGGCTCCGCGCGGTGAAGCAATCATCGTGGTGGAGCGACACGATCGCGGTGGCGTCAGCCGCGTAACCAGCCATCACGAAGACCACCAGGTCGCCGTGCTTCACCTCCGGCGACGGGTCGTAGGTGATGTCCTTGGGGGAGAGAGTCACTGTCATGAGGGCCATAGGCCCGGACTGCACTGCATCGCCTGTACCAGTGCGCGGACCGTGAACACCGCTGGGATGTTTCACGGCCGCGACACGGGACAGGACCCCGGACACGTCAATGACAGGGCACGGTCCGGGGCTGACGTGTCCGCCGGTTAGGCGCGCTCCTCCGGCGGGTCGCTGGTCACGTCGATGCCGCCGTTCTTCCGGTCCAGCTTGAGCGGACCGACCTTGTCCTCGCTCCGGGTGCTCGACCCATCGTCGATGGTCGCGTCGAATTCGTAGATCCGCTTCACCGCCGTCATCGAGACGTTCAGCGGGGAGGTCGCCAGCGCGTGGGTCCCTCCGAGCTCGTACGGGTACGGGTTCGAGGCGGAAACGGTGAGGCAGTTCCCGTGGGGGAACGTGATGGTGGCGGTCGCGCCCGGAGGGTAGCTGCCCAGCGAGAAGATCACCGTGTCACCGTGTTTCACTTCCGGACCGGGGCTGTAGGTGACGGGAACCGTGGAGAGGTCGACTGTGATGTTGGCCATAGGTCCGCGCAGCATTGCAGCCCCCGTACCAACATGCATGGCTTGAATACGTGCTCGGATGTTTCACGGCTGCGACAGCGGACGCGCGCTCCCGGACGTGTCAGTGACACGTCACGGTCCGGGAGCTGACGTGTCCGGCGTCTACCGGAGCAGCTCCTTCGGCGGGTCGCTGGTCACGTCGATGCCGCCGTTCTTCCGGTCCCACTCGTGGCCCTTGCGGGCCTGGGACTCCTGGCCGTTGTTGAAGTCGACGTCGAAGGCATAGACCCCGCGCGAGGCCGTTAGGGCGACGGTCAGGGGCGAGGTCGCCATCGTCGCGCCTCCCAGCGTGTACGGGCCGGACGTGGTGAGGCAGGTGCCGTCGGGGAACGTCACGGTGGCGGTGGCGCTGACCGCGTTGCCCAACGTGAAGACCACCTTGTCGCCGTGCTTCACATCGGGGCTGGGGCTGTAGCTGACAGGGGTCGTGGAGACGTCGATGGTGATGGTGTTGGTGGGCATGGTGCGGGTGGACATTGCAGACGCCGTACCAGCTCAGCTCGCGTCCAATCCCAGCTCACGCACGCGGCGATGGAGCGCGCGGCGGGAGACCTCCAGCTTCTGCACCATGCGGTCCAGGTCGCCCTCGCATTCGTGGAAGCAGCGGGTGATCTCCTCCGGGCTCAGGTCGCGCGCGGTCCGCAGGAGCGAGCTCTTGTCGATGAGCACGTACACGGAGGAGCGCGGGATGCCTAGCCAGTCCGCCGTGGCCTTCAAGTCCCACGCACAGGCGCGCAGGGCCTCCAGCACCTCCTGCTCGCTCACCTCCGACGGCTTGCGCCGCGCGGGTGCGCGCGTCTCCGAAGGCGCGGGCGTGTCCTCCGAGGCAGGGGAGGGCGACCGCTCGGTCAGGGGTTGTCCGGGGATGGGGAGCGCGTCGGCGTCCAGTGACTGCTCCAGCCGCGCATCCACGCGCAGCCCGGGTAGTCCCCGGCTTCCAATCACGAGCTGCCGCGCGACGTTGCGAAGCTGGCGCACGTTGCCGGGCCACGCGGAGCGCACCAGCCGCGCGGCGAGCGACGCGGGCAGCCACGGCTCCGCGCGCGCATCCGAGGAGCTCAGCCTCCCCGCCTCGCCCGTGGACTCCAGCTCCTGGCGCGCGAAGTGGAGGAACAGCGGCGCGATGTCCTCGCGGCGCTCGCGCAGCGGCGGCACGGTGATTTCGAAGCCCGCCAGCCGGTGCAGCAGCGGGGCCTTGAAGTGGCCGTCGCGGATGTGCGCCTCCAGGTCCGCGTCCGTGGCGGTGACGAGCCGCACGTCCACGCGCACCGGGGTCTGCGCGCCCACGGGATAGACCTCCTGGGTCTCCAGCACGCGCAGCAGCGCAGCCTGGACCTCCGGGGGCGCCTCCGCCACCTCGTCCAGGAAGAGCGTGCCGCCGTGGGCCGCGCGGAAGAAGCCCTCCCGGTCGCGCGCGGCGCCGGTGAACGCACCCCGCACCGCGCCGAACAGCTCCGCGGCGATGAGGTCCTTGGCCAGGGCGCCCAGGTTGACGCTGACGAAGGGCCCGGCGCGGCGCGGGCTCCGCGCGTGGAGCGCGCGCGCCACCAGCTCCTTGCCCGTACCCGTCTCGCCCCGCACCAGCACGGGGACCAGGAGGTCGGCCACGCGCAGCACGTCCTCGCGCACGCGGACGACGCCCTCGCTGTCGCCCACCATGCCCAGCCCCGCCAGCTCCGTCTGGGCACTGGCGCCGCGCACGGTGGCCTGGTGCAGCAGCAGCGCCACGCGCCCGGCGAGCACCAGCGGCACGCCTGCCACCAGCGCCTGCGCGGGGAACTCCCGCCCGCCGCGCACCGGCTCGCTGCCCACCCACACCGGCGTCCCGCCCTCCGGCACCCGCAGCCGCACGCTGCCGTCCGTCCCCGCCTCGAAGCGCACCGGAGTCCGGCTGAGGAAGGGGTCACCCAGGGGCAACGCCAGCACCGCCCCCGGACGGCTGAAGTCCGGTGCGTTGCGGGACAGGGCCACCGCGCGCTCTCCGGACAGCAACCCGTCCAGCAGCAGCCGCTCCCCGATGCGCTGGGGCTGGGCATGGCCAATGAGCGTCAACGCCGGCATCACCTGGGCGGCCTGTGAAGGCGTGCCCTGGGTGCGGACGGCGGTCGTGGAGAAGTTCGTGGGGTTCTTGAGCGGCATGGACCTCCCAGGCAGCCTACAACGGGCTGGCTGCCCCGGGGCCTGGCAGGCGGCGTTCCTTCGCGCTCCTACCTGCTCCGGCGGGGAGCCGTCCCCACGTCTGCTCGCAAGGTGGGCACGGGCCGTAGGAGCGGGAGCCACGCCCGCGCCCCATCCAATGAATAGGTTTGTGGCGCGTGCCGTGTGGTTCTTCGAGAGGGAGCGCGACCTTCATGACTCCATCGAACTCGAACATCCCTGTCTTCGGCGCCGTCCTCTTCGACCTGGACGGCGTCGTCATCGACACGACCGAACTGCACTACCGCGTCTGGGATGAGTTCGCTCGCGAGCGGGGCTACGTGCCCACGCGCGAGCAGCTGCTCGCCACCAACGGCCTGCGGGCCGGGGAGACGCTGCGCGCGTGGTTCGGCGCGGAGTTGGATGACGAGCAGGTGGCCGTGCTCACGGACGACCGGGAGCGGGCCTTCCACCGGCTGCTCGACCACGAGCCGGTGTCCCCCGTCCCCGGCGTGGGCGCCTACCTGATGTCCTTGAAGCGGGCGGGCGTGCCCTGGGCCCTGGGCACGAGCGCCCTGGCCCAGAACGCGGAGCGGGCCCTGGAGCGAGTGGGGCTGGAGCACCTGTTCCCCGTGCGCGTGACGTCCACGGACGTGTCGCGGGGCAAGCCGGATCCCGAGGTGTACCTCAAGGCCTCCGCCGCGCTGGGCGTCCCGCCGCACGCGTGCGTGGTGTTCGAGGACGCGGTGGCGGGGTTGAGGGCCGCGCGGGCCGCGGGCGCGGCGTGTGTCGCCGTCGCCACGTCGTTCCCGCGCGAGGTCCTGGTGCGCGAGCGGCCGGACTGGCTGGTGAAGGACTTCCGGGACCTGCCGCAGGCGCTGCGTCCCGGAAGTCACGGCTTCACGGCGCCGACGGCACCTCACCCGTGAGCACGCAGATGAGCGCGTCCGGGTCGCACTTCACGGGGAACAGCGGGTTGATGCCGGAGCCGCGCAGCCGGCCCGCGTCGTAGTCCGCGTACGGGTCGCACAGCGCGTCGTCCGGCAGCTTCGTGGCGCTGTTCTGGCACTTCACCACCGGCCAGATGCCCTTCACGGTGTACTCGGCGCTGCAGCCGTTCTCCGAGTACACGAGGTCCGCGGTGAACTGCGTGCCCGGAATCTCTGGCGTGTTGTAGATGCGCAGGTTGCTCCACGCGTAGCCGAAGTCCTGCGCGGGCAGCGGGCCGCCGTCAGGCGCCGTGGAAGCGGGCACCTCCAGCCGCGTGGGCGTCAGGGCCGGCACCGAGCAGAAGTGGTCCGCCCCCGGCGTCACGGAGGCGAAGGGGCCCACCGCGGTGGCGGTCGCCTTCGAGTCCTCCGTCAGCCGGGACGCGAAGTCCGCCAGCAACTTGCCCAGCCGCGCGCTGCGCACGCCCACGGTGTCGGGCGCGGCCGGGTCCGGGCTGAAGAACTTCTGCAGCCCCAGCGGCTCTGGCTTCAGCTGCGCGCAGACAAGGTCCGGGTTCTGCCCGGGCTTGAGCTGGTACGTCGCGGCGAACGAGCCGGTGGAGCCGTCCGACACGGCGCGAGCCACGACGCACTCGGGCTCCGGTTCGCTGCCGCACGCACCCACGGCGACGGCCGCCGCCGCGAGCCCTGCACTCACTGCCATCCAACGAAACTTCATCGCGGGAGTCCTCATGGCTCAAGACCTAGAAGCTGAGCTTCGCGCCCAGGCGGATGGAGCGCGGAGCCTGGTAGGCGGTGGGCCGCTTGAAGTTGGGGTTGATGTCCGCCTCGCCAATGGGCTGGTTCGTGGCGGTGGAGATGACCTTGCAGTGGGGGTTGCCGTTGGTGAGGCAGGCGGTGAGGTCGTCCGGCTTGCCGCCCTGCTCGATGGCATACACGCGCGTGGTGGTGAAGGTCTGGTCCACGTCCGTGTACTGCTGGAAGTTGAAGAGGTTGAACACGTCCAGGGACACCGTGAGGACGTAGTCCTTCACCAGCCGCTGGTTGAGGCCCACGTGCCCGTCCACGCCGTGCACCCAGGGCAGCCGCCCCGCGCTGCCGCGCGGCAGGATGAACGTCTCCGAACCGCTGCGGCGCGGGTGCGCGCCCAGGTAGTTGAGCGGCGCGCCGGAGCGCGCCCGGTAGTTGCCGCCCACGTTGATGCTGGTGCTCGGCCCCAGCACCAGCTCCTTCGCGGCGAACACCTTGAAGGAATGCGTGCGGTCTCCGGGCAGCTGGCCCTCGCGGTTGACGGTGAGCGACACCAGGTCGAAGTCGCGCGTGAGGTTGGGGGACAGCTGGCCGGTGTCCGCGCGGAACAGGCCGGAGTAGTTCCCGCGCAGGGTGGACCAGGTGTAGCTGCCCTGGGCCAGCCACCCGTTGGTGAAGGCGCGCTGGAAGTAGAGGTTGACCGCGTCGTACTCGCGCCGGGCCAGCGGGAAGTCCGTGGAGTAGCCCTTGCCCGGGTTGCCCAGGAAGAAGGTGCTGCCGTCGTCGCGGCTCATGTCCTCGATGACGTCGTTGAGGTAGCGCCGGGTGTACGTGGCGCCCAGGCGGCTCGCGGTGAAGAGCTCGTACTCACCGCCCAGCACGAACTCGTCCGCGGACTGGGCGCGAATCTGGGGATCCACCGGCACGCGGTCGCCGCCCTGCGCGTCCCACAGCTGGTTGGGGCTCTCGCGGTTGCCAATGGGCTGGCGGTTGACGTTCTGGGTGCAGTCCCCGAGCAGCGAATCCTCACGGGAGGGAACGCACGGGGGCGAGTCGTAGGTGGCGGACAGCAGCTGCTGCTGCGGGAAGGACAGGTCCGCCATGTCCAGGGGGACGTTCTCGAAGAAGCGCGCGTAGTTGGCGAAGAGCTTGGCGCGGCCACTCTGCGTCGGGTCGTAGATGACGCCCAGGCGCGGGGACCACTGGTTGGGCAGGTGCAGGCCCACCTCGCCGTCCAGGCCGTAGATGGTCTGCACGTCGTAGCGCAGGCCCACGTTGACGGTGACCTTGTCCATGACGGACCAGCTGTCCTGGAGGAAGCCGCCCACGGTGGTGGACGTGGAGGTGCCTTCCTTGTTGGGCAGGAACACCGGGATGTCAGGGCCCTGCAGGTAGCCGTACTGGTTGAGGCTGAAGAAGCAGTCGCCGCCGGTGCACTCCTGCCAGGGCGTGAGGCCGGTGCGCGCGCGCTTGTTGTAGAAGCTCATCCGCTCGATGTCCGCGCCCGCCTTGAGGATGTGGTGGCCCAGGGCCTCCAGCAGGTACGTGCCCATCACCTTGCCCTGCACGCGGTCCAGCCGCTGGATGCTGATGGTGCCGGGGCCGCCCGTGGAGTAGGCCGCCACGGGGCAGCGCAGCCGCTGCTCCTCGGGCGTGGTGCCGCAGGCGTCCGCGTACGGGAGCGTCTCGAACTCGTTGATGGTGTGGAACCCCGGGTTGCGGGTGCGGCGCCAGGCGATGTTGGACTTCGCGGACAGGCCCTCGCCGGAGCCCAGGCCGGAGCCGTCCGACGGGAGGATGGAGTCCGCCTGATGGTGCCAGCCGAGCGTCGCGTCCACGAGCAGCTTCTTGTCGAAGAAGGACGACGCCTGCTTCGCGACGATGTCCATGGCGCTGTTGCTGCGCCGGGTGGCGATGGCTTCATACGCGCCCTGCACGAAGGCGGTGCACGACAGGCTGGTGCACACCTCCGGCTCGCCGTCGTCGCTGAAGGAGTACTTGCCGCTGCCGCCGGAGGAGCGCGGCGTGCCGAACACGGACACGGACAGGCTGTGGTCCGGGTTGAAGTTGTAGGTGAGCTTGCCCAGGTACTGCACGCTGCGCTCGTCGGCGAAGCGGCTGGTGCGGCTGCCTTCGATGGGGTTCACCTGGGAGAAGCCGGTGGTGGGGTCCTTGCGGCGCGCGCCCACGGCGGAGCAGCCGTTCTCGGGGTCCACCTCCGAGCACAGCTCGTAGCTGCTGAGCTGGCGGTCCACCTGGATGCGATTGAAGGACGGCGCGACGCCCACGTAGAACCAGAGCTTGTCCTTGAGGAGGGGGCCGCCCAGGTCGAAGCCGAAGTCGCCCAGGTTGTGGGCGCTGCCCTGCGCGGAGATGACGCTGCCTTCGCGCAGGATTTCCTTGCCGGACGTCTGGAACGCGCCGGGCGCGTAGTTGGCGAAGACGGAGCCGTGGAACTCGTTGGAGCCGGACTTGGTGACGACGTTGAGCACGCCGCCGGTGGAGCGGCCGTACTCCGGCATGTAGCCGCCGGTGATGATGTTGACCTCCTTCACGAACTCCACGGACAGGGGAGTGCCCAGCGTGCCCACGCCGGGGTCGTTCACGGACAGGCCGTCCACGACGTACTGGCTCTCGGGTGAGGAGCTGCCGCTGATGCTCACGCCGTAGCGGTCCTCGGTGGCGCCGGGGGCCAGCTCGGCCAGGCCCTCGAAGGAGCGGGACGCGGAGCCCTTGGTGCCGGGGCGGATGACGGCGATGTTGCGGATGAAGTCCTGGTCCACGGTGACGCCCGCGGCGCTGGAGCCCACGTCCAGGGTCGGAGGCGAGCCGACGACCTCGACGTCGGAGCTCAGGGCGTCCGGAGCCAGCTCCGCGTTGAAGCGGATGGTGCGGTCGATGCGCAGCAGGATGCCGTCGCGGGCATAGGGCTGATAGCCCTGGGCCTCGAAGCGCAGCGTGTACGTGCCCGGCGGAAGCTGGGGGATGCGGTACAGGCCGCTCTTGTCGGAGAGCACGGTGCGCTCGCCCTGCAACTGGGGCGAGGTGGCGGTGACCACGACATCCACCAGCGGCTTCTTGTCGAGCGTGTTCGTCAGGGTCCCGGTGATGACCGAGTTGCCCTGGGCCCAGGCCCCGGCTCCCCACAACACGACCATGAGCCACAGCCCACGGATGAATCGGATTCGTCTGGACACGGCTGCGCCCCTCCCGGCGAAGGCGGCGAACTCTGTCGCAAAACGTGAGAAATCCACCAGCCCAAATCAAAAAGACTTTGCCGCCAGAGCGGAAAACGGCTGGCCCGCTGCGTCAGGCCGGGGGAGGGAGCTCAGAGGATGTTCCCGGGCTCGGAGGTGAAGAGCGCGTGGAAGAGCGTGGTCTCCGGCGGCTTCATGAAGTTGACGTAGAGTGGAACGGGCGTCTGGGCGACTTCGAGCGGCAGGGCGGTGGCGCCGAACTCAGCTTCGATGTGTCGGGCGACGGTGTCCGCGATGCCTTGCAGCTCCAGCGGGACGGGGCCGAGGAAGACCTTCGACTCCATGAGGTGCTTCCCCAGGAAGACCCGGCGAACGCAGTGCACGGTGTAGAGGGGGGCCAAGATGCTGAGGTACCCGGCGACCGTCCAGGTGATCTGCGGGCGCATCATGTCCTTCGCCTGATGCGGGTAGACCAGCACGCAGAAGCTGGGGTTTGCCAGGCCCGGCGCGTAGTCCCAGGCATCGCAATCGGGAATCGCTGCTCGAAGCGTCTTCACGAAGGCCCCCCAGCGGGGCCTTTCCACATCCTTCTCCTCCCAGAGGGCTTGGTAGCGAAGATCCTCGGGACCGGGTTCTTGCCGGAAGACATAGGCTTGGTCGGTGCCCCAGTAGAGACGAGCAATCGCGAGCAATTCTTCGGCGGAAGGCGTCATGGCTTCCTGGCCTTGGAGTTGAAGGAGAGGGTTGCTGGGTGGCACTGCTGCCTGACTCGCGAGCCAAGGATGGCCCCATCAAGCCCGATCCCGAAGGTGGTCCTGAACTCCTCACACGCGAGCCCGAGGGCTGTCACCGGCGTGGTCGAACTGAACACGGTCTGAGCCGCCAGATTGGCGCAATTCGCCGAGATGCGTTGGGCCAGTTCCACCTGAATGGCTCCCAGCGCTGCTGTCTCCAGGCTGAGTGATCCCCGCATTTAAGCGAGCGGATCGCCAGACGCCTACCTGACAGCTGCGTGCGAGGCGGAGTGGTGGGGAGCAGTAAGAGAGGCCATGCGGGGACGCAAAGTGGCCATCAACGAAGAGC